>JAGBCG010000267.1 GCA_017938055.1 Clostridia bacterium | reverse complement strand
ATACTTGAAAGAAAGTTCTTTGCATACTTTTCTTTCAAGAAAAGTATGGCGCCATAGCCAAGCGGTCAGGCAGAGGTCTGCAAAACCTTTATGCCCCGGTTCAAATCCGGGTGGCGCCTCCAAAATGCCTTAAAGCTTTTAAAATATAGAGATTATATACATGCCTCTGTAGCTCAGTTGGTAGAGCAGGGGACTGAAAATCCCCGTGTCGTTGGTTCGATTCCGACCGGAGGCACCATTTATGCGGATTTAGCTCATGTGGTAGAGCGCGACCTTGCCAAGGTCGAGGTGGCGGGTTCGAGCCCCGTAATCCGCTCCAGCACGGTGCGATGCGTAGCCGATTGGCTGATTATCGTATCCGTTTAAGATACTTGGAAGAAAGCAAAAGTTAAAGGACTCTTTTGTTAAGAAAGTTCTTTGTGTTCTTTTCTTTCAAGACATGTATGGGGGGTTAGCTCAGCTGGGAGAGCATCTGCCTTACAAGCAGAGGGTCACAGGTTCGAGCCCTGTACCCCCCACCACTTACTTTTTCTTTACTGAAAAGAAAAAGTAAGCAAAAAGAAAAGAATTTCGCTGGAAGCGTAGTTTAAGTGTTACTTTCGGTGCACGAAAAGCCGTCTTGCCGCCAATAAGGCGGGCGTCAAGACTATAAAAGCTGTTAAAGTTCAACTGAAAAGAAAAAGCAAGCAAAAAGAAAAGATTATGGCTTCGCCGTCCTCTTTCTTATCTTATAATAAGTTTTAACCACGGCTCGGTAGTTCAGCTGGTTAGAACGCCAGCCTGTCACGCTGGAGGTCATGGGTTCGAGCCCCATTCGAGTCGCCAACACTTTATCCGCAGAAATGCGGATTTGTGTTTCTCAGGACATATTTTTATGTCAAATGCTTCTGTAGCTCAGTAGGTAGAGCGCATCCTTGGTAAGGATGAGGTCACCGGTCCGACTCCGGTCAGAAGCTCCATTTGGGACGTGGCAGTAGCTGCGTCTTTTTCTTTTGTTAATTTACTATGTAAACATTTTGGTCAAAAACTTGACAACAAAATAACTTTGTGCTACAATAACTTTGTAGTATAAATGCTGAGTTTTGGAGATGCAGGAGAACCGCGTGTTCTTTCTGCACCCTTTTTTTCCTATTTATAAAGGGAGGAACAACGATATGACCGACTTTTTACGAATTCTTGAATCAAACCCCATAGTTCCAGCCATTAAAGGAGATAAATTCCTTAGAGCATTGGAGTCACCTTGTGAGGTTATATTTCTTCTTAATGGTAATATTCTCACTATTGAGGAACACATAAAGCTCGCTCACATGAAAGGCAAAAAATTGCTTGTACATATTGATTTGGCAGATGGCATAGGTAAGGATGATGCCGGCATAAAATTCCTGTCCTCTCTTGGCTGTGATGGTATAATCAGCACAAGAGCACAAATAATAAAATATGCAAAAAGAGAAGGCATGTTTACTGTACAGAGATTTTTCACTCTTGATTCTCAGGGACTCGACAGTATCTATGATGTAATGTCCTCATCTGACCCGTCCATGATAGAAATTATGCCCGGCGTAATTACAAAAACGATAAATAAATTTGCAAAAAGCTCCGTTCCCGTAATTGCCGGCGGTCTTATTGAAACAAAGGAAGAAGTAACTGCGGCATTGGCATCAGGTGCGATTGCCGTATCCACAGGCAAAGAAGAGCTTTGGTATTTATAAAAAAACTCAGGCGTGCTTCTTTATTATTTATAAAAATAAAAGCTCCCGGCTTCTTACCGGGAGTTGTTTTCATTAATGGGGTGAGATATCGGAGTTGAACCGATGGCCTCCAGGGCCACAACCTGGCGCTATAACCAACTTAGCTAATCCCACCATATTTCGCCTTTCGGCGTTTAGTGCCACCTTTCAGCACTTATGGCGTGCCTTGAGGGACGAAATCGCTCCGCGTTTTTACTGCTCACCGACCAAAACTTACGTTTCGGTTCCCGTTTCGCACCTTGTCGCTGAAAAACTTGCCATTTAGGCAACTTTTTCTTAACGCTCCAAGCCCTCTCAGGGTTCGAGTCCCTCAAAGAGTTCTGCAAAGCTATATTTTGTGCCACCTTCCAGCACTTGTGGCGTGCCTTGAGGGACTCGAACCCCCGACCTACTGCTTAGAAGGCAGTTGCTCTATCCAGCTGAGCTAAAGGCACAGATAAATGGAGCGGGTGAAGGGAATCGAACCCTCGCTGCCAGCTTGGAAGGCTGGAGTTCTACCATTGAACAACACCCGCATAATATGTTTATTAAGGGAAAACATGAACACTTTCCCATGCGACTTAGATACGATAACATAAAAATATTGTTTTGTCAAGTCTTTTTTTACATTTTTTAAGGATTTTCACAAGTGTTTCAAAAACATTCTCGACCGGCGTGTAAACAACCTTATTAATCGACTTTTCGCCCGTCAATTTTACAAAAAACACGTCACTGCTCGCTTTTATTTCAAATATTGAGCTAAAGTATTGACAGACAGTTATAAAAGTGCTACAATAAGGCTACAATAAAAAGTAAAGCAGAGTAGAAAACTCAGCGTAAAGTGCTGCATGGACGGGGAGTTGCCATGCAGACGAAAAGACATTGTCTTGCGGTCGGGTTTTCGCATCCCGCTGCTGCATACTGTGCTGTTTCTGCCTCCTGTATGTAGCAACTACAGGAGGTATTTTTATGTCAAAATCAAGAAAACAACTCTATAACATCACCGCCACCGCTATTATGATGGCACTATCTATCGTCCTCACAAGATTTTTACCCATAATTAACACTGATACCATGAGAGTCACATTCGGCAACATCCCCATAATACTTCTGGGATTTCTTGTCTCGCCGTTTTACGGCGGCATCTGCGGTGCTGCAAGCGACTTGCTGGGCTGTATATTATTTCCTCAGCAAATAAATCCTTGGATTTTGGCAGCAAACTTGCTTTTAGGCTTTTTGCCGGCATTTTTATATTCCGTTTTTTCAGCGAAACTCCGCAAACAAAAGCATTTTGTTGCTTTTGTTATCATCGGTTCAATCATTATATCTCATATCCTTGCGTCTGTTTTTTTGAAATCTTACGGCATAGGCAAAATGTACGGTCCGAGTGTTCTGGCACAAATTTATTTGAGAATTCCCACTTGCACCATCAGCATGATAATTGATTCGGCTTCCGTTTATCTTTTATACAATCGTTTATCGAAAATTTCCATATTTAAGAAGGGAAAAAATAACTGATATGACACTTGACAACGCTCTTTCATACATTCACAAAACAAAATGGCTTGGCTCAAAGCCCGGTCTTGCAAGAACGCAAAAGCTTCTTTCTCTTATGGGAAATCCCCATAAAAAGCTTAAGTTTGTTCATGTGGCAGGTACTAACGGCAAAGGCTCGGTTTGTGCGTGTCTGTCAGCAATTCTCACAAAGGCTGGTTATAAAACCGGTCTTTATACCTCTCCCTACATCAACGTCTTTAACGAGCGTATGCAGGTAAACGGTAATATGATAAGCGACAACATGCTTTGCACTCTTACAGAGTATATAAAGCCTTTTGCCGACAGCATGAAAGACGATCCGCCAACGGAATTTGAGCTTATTACTGCACTTGCGATGGAATATTTTGCAAGAGAAGCCTGTGACATTGTTGTCCTTGAAGTAGGCATGGGCGGCGAGCTTGATTCCACAAACGTCATCTCTTCTCCCGAAGCTGCCGTAATCATGGCAATCGACCTTGACCACACAGCCTTTCTCGGCAACACCCTAGAGCAGGTAGCTTCAGCAAAGTCAGGCATCATCAAGAACAACACTGACGTAATTATGTATGATGCACAGCCTGAAGTTGAGAAAGTCTTTCTTGACAAGTGCAATGCTGTTAATGCAAGACTGCATAAAGCAGATTTTTCAAAGCTTTGTGCCATACAAACAAGTCTTGATTATGTCCGCTTTGATTACGATACCTTTAAGAGCATAAAGCTTGGTCTTGTGGGACTTTATCAACCAAAGAACGCCTGTGTTGCAATAAAAACAAGTCTTGTTTTAAGACAAAAAGGCTACAACATATCGGACAAAAACATACACGAAGCACTCAGAGAAGTAAAATGGCTTGGCAGATTTGAAATACTTGGCAAAAATCCCATTTTCATTCTTGACGGAGCACACAATCCGCATGGTATGAATGCAACGGCAGAAAGCCTTAAAAAGCACTTTGGTGATAAAAAAATACATTTTCTTGTAGGTGCTTTATCAGACAAGGATGTAAAAAGTATGATGAGCATGCTTGTGCCTTTAGCCGAGGACTTTGTTACAGTACGTCCCGAAAATGACAGAGCCATGAGCAGTCAGGACTTAAAAGAGCTTGTAGTTCAACTTGGCGGCAAAGCACAAAGCTGTAACAGCGTAAAAGAGGGCGTTGAACTTGTCCTTAAAAAAGCTGGTCAAGACGGCATTTGTGCCTGTCTTGGTTCTCTGTACTTTTCGGGCGAAATAAGACAAGCCTACATGGAATTAAAGGTAAATGCTTATGAATAATACCATTTACAGCCGTATATGCCGTTTTTTTAATGATGAACACATAGAATACTATGCCGCACTACCTTTTTGTGAATGTGAAATTATAAATCCAAAACGTATTGGAAATTTTAAGCCTCAAAGTGCCGTGGCGTTTCTTATTCCATATTATACTGCAAGCTATGATGAGCGAAATGTGTCGCTATACAGCGTCAGCCGTGACTACCATCTGTATGCAAAAGAGCTTGAAACCAGACTTTTACAACACTTAGACAGCACTCAA
Organism: Clostridia bacterium; assembly: GCA_017938055.1. Lineage (GTDB taxonomy): Bacteria > Bacillota > Clostridia > Oscillospirales > CAG-382 > UMGS1387. The sequence goes on along the minus strand of JAGBCG010000267.1, from coordinate 12,161 downwards.
CACACCTTTAGGCTGTTCTGTGACTCTTCCCCGATAAACGAAAGAGCCCTTACTTTAAAGGCAGGACTTGGTGTTATGGGTAAAAACCATCTTATTATAAATGAAAAGTACAAAAGCTACGTGTTTATAGGAACAATCCTTACTTGTGCTGTATTTCAAGAAGATGAATATACCGTTCCCGTCGAGGAAAAGGGCTGTATTTCCTGTGGCAAATGTCAAAAAAGCTGTGAATTTCTACGTGGCGAAAGCGAAATTTGTCTGTCACAGCTTAATCAGCAAAAAAATGTTACAGGCGAACAACTAAAAACTATACTCTCGCAAAAAATTCGTTGGGGATGTGACACCTGTCAGCAGGTATGTCCCATGAATATTGACGTATGCAAAACCCCCATCCCCTTTTTCTACGAGGATACTATCCCTGTTGTTTCAAAAGACATTATAAACTCTATGTCAGAAGAAGCTTTCCGTCAGCGAGCGTACTCCTGGAGGGGAAAAAACACTATACTCAGAAATCTTTCACAGGTTGAGTATGATTGATTATCTTGTATTTCAAATACAGGCTTTTCGGTCAGCTCAACCTCTTTTTTATATCCTTTATTTGCCCTTTTGTTCCAGAAATTCCAAAGAAATATCAAGTATTCCGTTAACATGGGCAATAGTTGTACCGTAATTGGTGAAGGGTATGCCGTAATACTGTGCTGTTTTTCTTCGTCTTGCCACTTCACGCTCTGTAAGCATACATCCGCCACAATGAATAATTAAAGAGAAATCCGAAAGATTTTCAGGGAAATCTCCGCCTTGGGTAAAAGAAAATTCTATATTCTTTCCTGTATATTCCAAAATCCATTTTGGAAGCTTTTGTGTTCCTATATCTCCGCACTGACGATGATGACTGCATCCCTCGGAAATAAGCACCTTATCACCGTCTTTCAGCTCATCAAGAGTTCTTGCTCCCTTTACCGCACTGTCAAGAAAGCCTTTAAAGCGTGCTAAAACAATGGAAAATGACGTTAAAAATATATCTCTCGGTACAATTTGTTTTACCTTTGAGAACACCTGACTGTCCGTTATTACAAGCTTTGGCTTTTTGCCCACAGTTTTAAGAGCGTTTTCAAGCTCGGTTTCCTTTACGGCAAGAACAAGTGCATTTGCATCAAGAATATCACGCATTACCATCTGCTGAGGCAGTATAAGACGTCCTTTGGGAGCTGACTGGTCTATTGGAATAACAAGTACAACAAGGTCATTTTGCTCAATACAATCACTAACAAGCTTTCCTGTGGGAGAAGTAAATTTCACAAGAGTCTTTGCAATAAGATTTTTGAGTGAATCAATGCCGTCTTTTGTGACACTGCTGGTAAACACCTCGTTTTCAGCTATGTTTTCAGGACGGTTTTCGTATAAATCACTCTTGTTTCTTGCCACAATATACGGTACACCGTTTGCATTAAACATTTCAATAAGAGTTTCTTCAAAGTTGTCAAATCCCTCACATCTATCCGTGACAAGCACGGCAAGGTCAGTTTTACGCAAGGTTTCCTTGGTTTTTTCAACTCTTAAAGTACCCAAAATGCCACTATCGTCAAAGCCGGGGGTATCTACTATTACAACAGGTCCTGCCGGAAGCAGCTCCATTGCCTTTTTAACAGGGTCTGTGGTTGTTCCCGATACGGAAGAAACCACCGATATAGGCTGATTTGTCACTGCGTTTACAAGGCTGGATTTTCCTGCATTTGTTCTTCCGAAAAAGCCAATATGTGCACGCATTGCATTTGGTGTTTCATTTAAGCTCACAATATCACCCACTTTGTGTTTTTATACATTATAACATATATTTTTTTATATTCAAGTTTACAAAAGTTAATATGTATTAATTTTTACCTCATAATTTTATTATATACCGCACACGTATATGTTTGCACAACAAAAAACCGCCTGCACCAATCAGTACAAGCGGTAAAATATATACTCCAAAAGAAATCAAATGATTCTTACTCTTACAACGTTTTCCACTGCAGCAATCTTTTGTGCAATGTCAGATGGAAGCTCTCCCTTAACTTCAAAGAGTGAGTAAGCATTTTCTTTCTTGGATGCGTTAACCATGTTTTCAATGTTAATCTTTGCATCGGAAAGAATTGCTGTTATCTGAGCAATTATAGAGGGAACGTTCTTGTGAAGAACACAAACTCTTGCATCACCTGTGTGAGGCATTGAAACGTTGGGGAAGTTTACGCTGTTCTTTATGTTGCCGTTTTCAAGGTAATCAACAAGCTCATGAGCTGCCATAACAGCACAGTTGTCCTCAGATTCGGGAGTAGAAGCTCCAAGGTGAGGAATTGCAACAATACCGGGAACACCCACAACTTCTTCAGTGGGGAAGTCTGTTACATATGAACCAACCTTACCGTCAGCTATTGCCTTCTTGATGTCAGCAGCATTTACAAGGTCTGCTCTTGCAAGATTTATAATTCTTACTCCGTCCTTCATCTGTGCAATGCTCTGTGCATTAATCATGCCTTTTGTATCGGGTGTGGAAGGAACGTGTACGGATATGTAATCACACTTTTCGTAAATTTCACTAAGCTCTTTTGCATGCTTAACAGTGCTTGAAAGCTTCCATGCTGCATCAACGCTGATGAAGGGGTCATAGCCGTATACTGTCATGCCAAGTCCTTCTGCTGCGTTTGCAAGAAGTGCACCGATAGCACCAAGTCCGATAACACCAAGTGTCTTTCCTGAAAGCTCGGGACCTACATATGCTCCCTTGCCCTTTTCAACTGCCTTTGCAACGTCCTCTGTGAGAGTTGCTGCCCAGTTGATGCCGTCTACAATCTTTCTTGAGCCAAGAAGCAAAGCACATATCGCAAGCTCTTTTACTGCATTTGCATTTGCACCGGGTGTGTTGAATACAACAATACCCTCGTCTGCACACTTGTCAACAGGTATGTTGTTTACACCTGCACCTGCTCTTGCAATAGCAAGAAGCTCCTTGTCAAATTCCATCTCGTGCATGGATGCACTTCTGACCATGATGGCTTGGGCGTTTTGTACGTCTTCACCAACAACATATGCATCCTTGCAGAATATGTCTGTTCCGCATTTTGCGATTTTGTTGAGTAATTTTACGTTATACATTTTGGATTCTCCTAATAGTTAGTTTATGTATCGCAGGTACGGTTACTTTTCTTGAAAGAAAAGTAACCAAAAGAACTTTATTTTGGCTATCGCCGTTGTTGAATGGACTTTTTAAATATATTCAATGAATACTTCCACTCGGCAACAAAAGGCGATAATTACACCAACGGTTTGAACCTTCGAAATTCGCTGTCGGGCGTTCCCGACACTTTCTCTTTTCAGTAAAGAGAAAGTAAGTTACGCATTCTCAGCTTCAAACTTCTTCATGAAAGCAACGAGTGCTTCAACGCCTTCTTTGGGCATTGCGTTATAGATAGATGCACGCATACCGCCTACGCTTCTGTGACCCTTGAGGTTAGAAAGACCTGCTGCTTCTGCTTCCTTGCAGAACTTCTTATCAAGGTCAGCATCGCCTGTTACGAAGCAAACATTCATCATAGAACGGCACTTCTTATCAGCAGTTGCCTTAAAGAGCTTTGAAGAATCTATGTAATCGTAAAGAATAGCTGCCTTTTCTTCGTTTCTCTTCTTCATAGCCTCAAGTCCGCCATTCTTAAGAGCCCACTTATATACAAGACCTGCAACGTAAATAGCGTAGCAAGGAGGAGTATTGTACATGGAATCGTTTTCAGCCATTTCCTTATAGTTAAGCATTACGGGAGTAAATTCCTTTTCTGTACCGAGAAGGTCTTCTCTGATAATTACAACAGTAAGACCTGCGGGAGCCATGTTTTTCTGTGCACCGGCATAGATACAGCCGAACTTTGTTACATCAACAGGCTCACTTGTTATGCACGAGGACATATCTGCAACAAGCACCTTGTCACCAACATTTGGAACTTCAGGATACTTTGTACCAAAAATGGTGTTGTTATAGCAAACATGTACATAGTCTGCATCTTCTCTTACCATATCGGGAGTAATTTCGGGAATGTAAGCAAAGGTTCTGTCTTCGGAAGAAGCGATACATTTTGCATCACCATACTTCTGTGCTTCCTTAAAAGCCTTTTTTGAGAACTGACCGGAAACTACATAGTCTGCCTTACCGGTCTTCATCAGGTTAAGAGGAACAGCTGCGAACTGAGTGGACGCACCGCCCTGAAGGAACAGAACCTTGTAGTTGTCGGGAATGTTCATGAGCTTTCTGAAGTCTGCTTCAGTTTCCTTGATGATAGCATCATAAACAGGGCTACGGTGGCTCATTTCCATTACGGACATGCCGCTTCCCTTATAATCTGTCATCTCTGCTGCACACTGTTCAAGTACTTCTAAAGGCAGCATGGAAGGACCTGCTGAAAAGTTGTATATTCTGCTCATTGTTATACCTCCAACAAAAAATAAAAATAAATTGGTAAATATTATTATACATTTCTTTTCAGCCGTTGTCAACGGATTTTCGTCATTTTTATTCCTATTATCCAATTTTTATATTCTTTTTTTACATCATGTTAAAATTTTAACACATATTTATGCCACAATTATCAAAGTATCTTCTCAAATAAGAACAAACAACAAGAATAAGTGCCGACAAAAGCATCCAGAGCAACGAAAAGCTAAGGCAAATCTGACCATACAGATTAAAGGGAATTTGGGAATAGTCCCACACATTCATCCTGAAAACCATATTGACAATACAACCGCAAACAAGCTCCATACTTGTTATAAACAATCCCGAAAAAAAGCATCTTAAAGCAAAGGACAGCTCACAGAATTTAATGTCCGCTGTAAAAATAACACAAAAGCACACTCCTCCCAGAATTATCATGGAAAAATGAGTGTAGCCTCGCCATAAAAGCTCGCAAATTCCATAGCCTGCTCCGCCCAGCAAAAACAGTAAAATTTTTACATAAATTTTCTTTATCATACCTCACCCATTACACTATTCAACATGTTACCGTAAAGCTTAAAAACAGAAAATGCCGTCTCACACAGTATTTCTATTGTGTGGCACACGGCATCCAACGCAAAATTGCCAAACAGTTTTTCATTGAACGAAAGTATTTTTTCTGCCGCTGTTATCGCTTTTTCGTCAAAAACATATGTGTTTCCAAGGAAAGTGAGCTTTTTATCCTCAAAGCTCACAGATTCTGCAACAGACGGCTGTGAAAAAATTACACAAATGGCAGTGAGTATAAATAATATTATTAGGCACAGACACACAGTTTTATAAATTTGTTCCTTTATCATTTTTTCATCCTTTTTAATAATTAAGCTAATTTTGACTGTGCTGGTTCAAAACCGCACTGAGTATATGTGCAAACGCCTGACCCGATGCAAGTGCTTCATCAAGTGAATTTGAATTTGAGCCTACCTCAAGCAGCAAATATCCACAGCTTAACCACTGATTAAACGGAACGGCTCTTAGATTTATGGTACGGAAAAGTCCGGGATACCTTTCCATACCCTCTTTTTGAACACAAGTGGCAAGTGACAGATTTTCTTCCCAGTCAGGATGGCTGTGTGCAGTCTGTCCCGTACCTACAACAAACATCAGCTGTGCATAATCCTGCCCGCCGATATTGACTGTTGGCTTTATGCTCTCTCCGCTGTCCTTTATGATAGCATCCCTATGCACATCAACAACCACACGTATGGACGGATATTTTTCAAGATATTCCTTTACCACATCGTGTGAAACATTATATGCATCAATAAACGATTCCTTGTCACAAAGCCTTGTGCAATGTATGGTATTAATTCCGTAACTTTCAAGAGTATGTGCTATTTCTTCACCTACCCGTACCACGTTTTTTTGAGTGTCCTCTGTACGCGAGCTTTCACTTTCAGGATACATCCCGTCAAACTCCGTATAGCTTTCGCAGGCGTGCGTGTGTACCAAAAGCACTAAAGGTTCGTTTTCGTTTATTTCATAGTCTTCAAGTGCCAGAGGGTATGCTTGTGAAATCTTCTCCATATCGGGAGTATAGCACGTATTATTATTCAAATCCGTAACGCTTGTCGCCGACAAATCCGCAGTTGTTATGGGATAAAAGGTTTCTCCGTCAGCATTGACCGACGTTTTTATGGAAGCAGTTACCTGTACAGACGTGTCCGATGTTTCGTTTTCCTTCATACTCTGTGGCAATTCCTGTTTACTTAGAGGCTTTACAACATCATTATTTTCTGTGAATTTATATTTTGATAAAGTATAAAGCTCCTGCTTGTAAACGTCCTTGACATCCTTATCTATAATCTGTCTGTAGCGTTGCTTTATATAATCTGTTGCAAAATCCGCAAGCTTTCCGTCATTGTATTTACGGTCAAGGGTGGTAACACAGAAAAAAAGCGTTGCACACACCAAAGCAAATTTTGCAAACCCTTTGCGTCTGGCTCTTATCCGCCTTATTTTTCTTATTCTTTTAGGAAGAATGACCGGAACCTGTACTGAGGTGTCTTTTTGTTTTTCACAGCCGTTCGCAAGCACGCTTATACTTGCTTTTGATGTTTCTTTATTGAAGCTTGCCCTTGCAGTTTGTACATTTATACTGCTGATGCCTCTTTTTTCATATATCATCTCATCACCACCTGTTTTTTACAGTTTATGATGATATCAGCTCAATAATTCCTCCATTTCCGAAAAAGTCATTTGTTTATGAATAGCCTTGTTAATGGAATATCCCACAAGCTTAGCCATGGTTTTTACATAAACATCCGCATCCTTGGGTGTTACAAAAAAGCCTGTGGGATTTTCATTTAACGTCTTTTGAACTTCTCTTATTGCCGAATTGTCCACTCCCAGTTTTTCTCCCAATATATCGGCACACACCGTGGTCGCTTCAACTACCGTCGGAACACCTACGCAAATGACAGGAACACCCAGCGTTCTTTGGCTTATCTCGCTTCTCTGGTTATTTACTCCCGAGCCGGGACTTATTCCTGTATCGCTTATCTGTACTGTTTTCACAAGTCTTGACAGTCGTCTTGATGCAAGTGCATCTACTGCTATTACTGCTTTGGGTTTTATTTTTTTTACTGCACTTTCCGCAAGCTCTGCCGCTTCCATTCCCGTTTCTCCAAGTACTCCCGTAACAATACAGGAACATTCTCCAAGTCCCATTGTTGTAAAAAGCTTGTGGCTATGCAATTTTATGTGCCGTGACACAATTATTTTTTCTGCCGCAAGCGGTCCTATTGCATCTGCCACAAGATTTCTGTTTCCAAGGCACACAATAAGGCACAGTCCCTCATCCTCCGGCAACAGTTTTTGTATCTGATTGCTGATTACCGCAGCTGCCGTTTCAAATTCTTCACGTGTAAAGTTTTTGATTTCATCAAGGGAAACCGTCACATATTGTCCTTTTTGACGATTACTGTCACCCCATGAAATGTCTTTGTCTACTGTCATTTCCTCACACCGTATTCTTCCGAAAGATGTGCTTTTAAAGGTTATTCCGTCATCAGTTTTTCCTTTCTTTCCGTATAAGCCCTCAACAATTTCATCCGCCATGTCTGTCCGTACTGTGTAATTTGTACTAAAATCCATGTTGTTTTTTCCTCCGTTTCCGTAAATATTGAAAAAGTTGTTAAAAATCTTCTCAAACTATTGTAATTTTGTAAAAAGCGTGTTACAATACCATAGAATAAACGTATTAGTGTGCCTATCGGTGCATAAAAACAGGGAGGTGAACACTTTGCCGAACATTAAGTCCGCTAAAAAGCGTGTAAAGGTTACCGCAATAAAGGCATTACAGAACCAGATGTTCAAGACAAATCTTAAGACTGCTCTTAAGAAGTTTGAACAGGCTGCTAACGCAGGCGACAAGGCTGCTGCAACTGAAGCTTACAAGGTAGCTGTAAGCAAGTTTGACAAGGCTGTTGCTAAGGGCACAATGCATATCAATGCTGCTGCAAGAAAAAAGAGCCAGCTTACTGTTAAGCTCAATGCTATGAACTAATTTTATTTTAGTTTTATACAATGATGGTATGGATTTTTTGTCCATACCATTTTTGTCTTATTTTCTCTTTACTAAAAAATTAAGCCCTTACTTTCTCTTTACTGAAAAGAGTCGGGAACGCCCGACAGCGAATTTCGAAGGTTCAAACCGTTGGTGTAATTATCGCCTTTTGTTGCCGAGAGGAAGTATTCATTGAATATATTTAAAAAGTCCATTCAACAACGGCGACAGCCAAATAAAGTTCTTTTGGTTACTTTTTTCCGTGATTTCCCAAATCTTTGATTTGGTTGAAATCTCGTACTCAGCAAAGCTGAGCTTCATTGAATAGAAAAGTAACGAGAAATTTTCAACAAAAAGAATTAATTATAAATTATTTCTTCCTTACCCTCGTCATCCACGCCGAAGAAAAAAACATCACACACCCGCTTTTTTCCGTGTGCTTTTATACGCTTTAACAGCCATTGCTCCGAGTATCCGAACACTTCAAGTTCGGATCTATTTATTCTTCCGTCTATAATGAGCATATGCTGAAGTCCGTTTTTATTTTCTTGCTTTTCTTTACCCGGCAAATCCTTATAAGGAATAATGCTTATATTTCCGTCAGGCTCAAGCACGGCATAATTAATTTTATCCAATGATGATATACCCTCTTTTCTCATGGCACTGCAAAGTTCAGACAAAGTGACTTTTGCTTTGTACATGTTTTTTTTGTTTATTTTCCCTTTAATCACAAAAAAGGTAGGCTTTCCTGCAACAATATGTTTAAAAAACGGCATCCTTATACTTAAATTTGACAGTATCACATTCATCAAAACTACCGTTCCCGAAAAAACTATGGCTTCATACAGCGGAACCTCCGGATCTGTAATAGGCATACAAGCTATTTCCGACACCATAAAAGAAGTAACAAGCTCACTTAAGTCAAGCTGGCTTATCTCTTTTTTTCCGGCAGCTCTCATTATAACAACGCTTGAAATATACATTATAGAAATTCTTAATACAGTTTTTAACACACTTTTGTCCTCTTTTTTTTACATTACCTGTAGTCTTTGCCATGTTCTTAAAATTATACTTTTTTCTGCAACTTTACCACAAAAATGCAAAAAAATGCACCTCAAAGGCGGTTTGCCTCAAGGTGCACGTAATGTCTATATTTGATTTTGATTATTCTGCTACTTCTACTGAGGTAACTTCCTCGCCCTCTGCTGCTTCAGGCACTAAAAGCTCATAAGCCGCACCACATGATTTTATGGTTGAAGCAAGCTCGGTAGCTTCTTCCGGTACAACAAAAGTAAATTCCTTGTCGCACATGAAAATTGAGTTTTCATCAAACTGGACATCTGTATTCGTAACAGTAATTCTTATAGGACCAACATTTGAGAATGCATAATAAGCGATGCTCTTGATGCCCTCATCCATTGTATAATCTTCTTCGCCGTTAAACTTGAGAAGTATACCGTCACCGATAACTACAACGTCACCCTCAAGTGCACTGTACCAGGCAATTTCGTTAAGCTGTGATGAGAAAGCCATAAATCCGATTTCTGTTACGGTAGCAGGAAATTCATTGCCGATTTTATCAAACAAGGAAGCTTCTTGCTCGGATTCATTATCAATTACCATACCAAGCTTTTCAATCTTGTTGGAATTATAAAAAGCTTTTTCTTCAATGGTTGTAAGACCATTAGGAAGAGAAACAGCACGAAGATTGGGACAGCTCTGGAAAGCACCCTTCTGGATAACGGTAACTGTTTCGGGAAGAACTACTGCTTCTATAGCTTCGTTTTCACCAAAAGCGTATGTACCGATTTTTGTTACGGGAACTACATCGCCGTAAACAGGATCGGTAATTGTATCGGGAATAACCACCTCTGTTGCATCACCGAGATACTGGGTGATTTTTGCTTCCATATCAAAGGAATCTATTTCAAATTCAAAGTCAAGCTGTTGTTCGGGAACCTGTATTTCTACAACTTCTTGTACAATCTCTTGTTCTTCTACAACTGTCTGCTGATTCTCTATAACATTTTCCTTTTTTTCATCTTTTTTGCCACAGGAGGACAAAACAACGCTTCCTGCCAACGCAAGACAAAGCATCGAAGCTAATAACTTTTTCATAACCAATCTCCTTATCTTGATGAACACGCTCATCGGCTATTTTAACATTACAACTATAACACAATTAACCTTAAATTTCAATAGCAATTTTTATATTGTTGCATTTTTTACAAAATTTACATTAAATTTTAGCAAATATCAATAAATTAACCGTGACACTCTTCCCAGTTTTCACCTGTTTGTGCCGTCACATCAAGAGTCACATCAAGTCCTGTATTCTTACTCATTTCTCTGACAAGAATTTCTTTTGCTTTTTGTGCATCTTTTTTACTACACTCTAAAATAAGCTCATCGTGTACCTGTAGTATTAGCTTTGCATCAAGCTTTTCCTCTTTCAGAGCATTATACACTCGAAGCATGGCAATTTTAATGATATCCGCCGCCGTTCCCTGTATGGGAGCATTCATAGCTACACGCTCACCAAAAGCCCTTTGCATAAAAATACGGCTGGAAAGCTCGGGAATATATCTTCTTCTTCCAAAGAAGGTTGTAACAAATCCGTCCTGCTTTGCCTTTGTTTTTACAGAGTCAAGATATGCCTTTACAGACGGATATTTTTCAAAATAACGCTTTATATATTCCGAAGCTTCCTTTTTTGAAACCTTCATATCACCGGCAAGAGAAAAGTCGCTTATTCCGTAAATAATACCGAAATTTATTGCTTTTGCCTTACTTCTCATTTCTGCTGTTACATCTTGTTCCGGCACATCAAACACCTGCGAGGCTGTCATTGTGTGAATATCCTTACCCTCACGGTAGGTTGCAAGCATATTTTCATCTTTTGAAATTGCTGCCATTACACGAAGTTCTATCTGAGAGTAGTCTGCATCAACAAGTACCTTGTTACTCTCAGGAATAAACACCTTGCGTATTTCTCTTCCCTCATGAGTGCGTATTGGTATATTCTGTAAATTTGGCTCTGCACTTGAAAGTCTTCCCGTAAGAGTTAACGCCTGTTTAAAGTTTGTATGGAGTCTTCCGTCCTCACCCAATGCTTTTAAAAGACCGTCAGCATAAGTGCTTTTAAGCTTAGAAACCGTTCTATATTCAAGTATCTGGTCTATTATCGGACTTTCGGCTCTGAGTTTTTCAAGACTTTCTGCATCCGTTGAATACCCGCTTTTTGTCTTTTTCACAGGTGGAAGCATCATTTTTTCAAACAATACCTCACCAAGCTGTTTTGGTGAATTTATATTAAACTGCACTCCCGCTAATGCATAAATGCTTTCCTGACGAGAATTTATTCTCTCATCAAGCTCTTTTCCGTAATCCTCAAGAGCTTTCTTGTTTATTTTAAAGCCCTCATTTTCCATATCCTCAAGAACTATCGCCAAGGGAAATTCCACTTCATACAGCAGATATTCCTGTGAGTTATTCTTGATTTTTGCATCCAGCTCACTTTTAAGCTTGTGCAAATTAGATGCACACAAAAGACCCTTTTGGTCAATATCTTCAAGATTTATACCAGCTGTTCCGTATGCACTTATTAAGCTTTCCTCGCTCACCACCGAGCTTGGATCAACAACATATGAAGCAAGCATTACGTCATAAAATTTACTTTCTATTTCGTTTATTCCGTATTCTCTCAGTCTTTTTATCTGCTGTTTTACATCGTGCAGAATTATGTTTTTCTGATTATCGCAGAATATTTGTCTGAGATTTTCACCATTCTCCTCAAGTACATATTTTTTATCATCATCTACGCACACATATATTTTTTTGTTTTCTGTGCTTATCCACAATGAAAATTCTTTTTCCTCTATTTGCGAAACGCTTTGTATACCTGTATACTCAAGAGGACAGTTGTCCAAACACATTTGTTCATCTGTCTGTCTAAGGTCCAGATTTTTTATAATAGACTCAAGCTCTAAGCTTTCACAAAGAGCCAGCAAGCCTGTTTTATCAACACCCTTATACTCAAGCTGTTCAAGTGATGTTTCTAAGGGAACATTTTTTACAATTTCTGCCAGAAATCTGCTGACAAACGCCATTTCCTTATCTTCTTCAAGCTTT
>JAGBCG010000266.1 GCA_017938055.1 Clostridia bacterium | reverse complement strand
GCGCATTAACAATGATTGCGGAAATGGTGCTCTCCTCGTTCTTTGCCTCATCAAGCTGTTCAAGCGCCATGTTATACTTTTGTTGCAGTGCCTGATATTCGTTATAGCTTTCATTATACTTCTCGAGAAGAAAAGCTATATATTCGTCAACCTCTGCCACCGCATAGCCTTTAAGCGATCTTGTAAATGCATTTCGTCTTAAATCCTGAGGAGAAATCATAATTCTACCATCCTTAAATCATTTTATGGACAACTGTTTTCAGTCTTCCTTTTTTTGTGAGTCCGCCATGCTCCTTAATAACAAATCTGCCATATCCTCTTATAGATAGTACATCTTCTTCAAGAACAGGCAAGTCCACCTTTAATTGCTCAAAGTGGTTGACATTCACATTACCCGAAGTAATCATAAGCTTTGCTTTTTCCCGCGACACGCCCGTGCAAAGTGACACTATGCAGTCAAGCCTGTCAGAAGCCACCGTCCCCGACATTACCGCAAACTCTCTTTGAGGCACGGGAAGCTTATCCACTTCTACAATATTTACTTTCACCTTATCTCTTGCCACTTTTTCGAGATTATCGCACACATATTGTGCCACAACGCTGTTCATACACAAATATGCACTTTTTTCATCCGGAAGATATACATCTCCCAAAGCTTCACGCTTTATTCCAAGTCCAAGCACCGAGCCCATAACGTCTCTGTGCCCAAAGGATGAAAAGCCCGAACCTTTTATCTGCAATGCTGCAACATCAAAAAGCTCATAAAGCTCACTTTCCTGCTCGCAATAGCCGTAAACATCTTTTGAAAACATGCCGATTTTCACTCTTTCAGCATGCTCAAAGCCTCCATAGCACACGCAAATCAGCTTTCCCGCATACTCCTTAATTGCATCAAGTGCTATTTTTTTCATGCGTCCGTCTAAAAAATCTGTAAAAGTCGGAGTAAACGTATCTATAGCTTTACTACATTTTTCGGCAATTTTTTGCAGGAACAGTCCATCCTCTTTATCGGTGATATTCATATAAAGCTACTCACCACCGACAAAATAATGAATGTGACAAAAAAAGGTATATCAATTATCATCGGTACGTTCAGATTCAATGCTTCAAACAATGCTCTGACCGGAGTTATAACCCATTCGGTGACGGTAAAAAGAAATTCACCAAAAGGGGTTTCACTAACACCGGGAAACCACGACGTCACAGCCCGCAGAAACATCATCAGCATCAGAACGTCCAATATCAAGCCTATTGTTGCCATAAGGCACGACAGTACAAGAACCGTCATAATCAGAAGCTTACTGTATCGTTCTGTATTTCTTCAGTTTCTGTTTGCTGAGCCTGAGCCTGTGCCATTCCTACATTTTCTCTGGATACAGCAACATTGCTGGGTGTAATTGCATATGTGTTATCCGCAACCTTCTGTACTCCGCCGCCAAGAGCGTATGCAGCACCCGAAAGAAAGTCTATAAGTCTTCTTGCTGTTTCTCTGTTTGTGTTTTCAAGGTTGAGAAGCACTGTCTTTTTGGAAAGCAAAAGATCTGCTATCTGAGTAACAGTATCATAGCTTTTAGGTGTTACAACCTTCATTTCTATGGATGAACCACCTATCATTGAAACCTGTGCACTGCTTCTTGGTGCATACACGTTTTCCTGTGCATGAACGGATGTACTTCTGGTTTCATCGAACTGTTCTGCTCCGTCATCAATTTCAGAGCCGTAGCCGTAATCCTCCTCTACGTCTACTGGTGAGGGGAAAAGTCTTCCTGCCAAATCCTTTAATCCCATGGTTAAATCCTCCTATAAAATAAAAATAATTAATTAAGATCTACTGCCAAAAAGCCCTCTTCCGACGCGAACAATATTTGAACCCTCAGTCACCGCTTGTTCATAATCATCCGACATGCCCATTGACAGATATTGCATATATATATTATCTAATTTTTTTTCCGATATGTCAAGGAATAATTTCATAATTTTCTTAAAAAAGTCCCGATTTTTGTAACTTATTTTTGAACACGACATTTTTTCACAATTTTCTGTGTCAAAGCTTGTTGATTTTTCCTCAAAATTGTCATCAACACACTTAGGCGGAATTGTCATAAGTCCGCAGACCTTTATATTTTTAAACACAGAAATTTCTTTCAGAAACTCCTCGCAATCTTCAGGCATTATTCCGCCCTTTGACTCTTCTCTGCCTATATTTATTTCGACAAGTACATTCATTACTTTTCCAATTTTTCCGCACTGCTTATCTATTTCCTTTGCAAGCTTTACTGAGTCTACCGAATGAATCATGCTCACTTTATCGGCAATATACTTAACCTTATTTGTTTGAAGTGTTCCGATAAAATGTATATCCACCTTATCCTTATTTATTGCATCATATTTATCCAAAAGCTCCTGAACTCTGTTTTC
>JAGBCG010000265.1 GCA_017938055.1 Clostridia bacterium | reverse complement strand
GGAAGACCCGGAATACCCTTTTCAAGACGTCTGAAACATTCAATCATTGAAGCAGTAGGACCGCCGCCACCGTCACCATAGCCGAATGTGCTAAGCTGAATGTCTGTGTATTTCTTGGAATGATGTTTATTCCAAGCTTTAGTCACTGCCTGTGGAGTGATTGGATTTACATAGCCGTGTCCAAAGACTGCAAAAATCTCACTTCCGTCAATACCTTGCCAGATGAAGTGGTTGTGGGGGAACTTGTTGGTTTCACTCCATGAAATCTTTGTTGTGTAGAACTGGGGAACGTTACTCTTTTTAAGAATCTGCGGAAGTGCAGCAGAGTAACCGAATACGTCAGGAAGCCACAAAGACTTGTTTTCAACACCAAATTCTTCTTTCATGAATTTTTTGCCCAAAAGAATTTGTCTTACAAGGCTTTCGCCGCTTACAAGGTTGGTATCGGATTCCAGCCACATAGAGCCTTCGGCTTCCCATCTTCCTTCCTTGATTTTTTCCTTGATTTTTTCGTAAAGCTCAGGGTCATTGTTCTTTACATATGCGTAAAGCTGAGGCTGGCTTGACATAAATACGTACTCAGGATACTTCTCCATAAGACGAATAACTGTTGAGAAAGAACGCTGAGCCTTTTCTTCTGTCTGAGCAAGGGTCCAGAGCCAAGCTACGTCAATGTGAGTGTGACCAAAGAAAACAATTTCATTCTTAGAAGTGTTGTCACAAACCTTGCCGTAGAATTCTTCTCTCATGTACTTGAGAGCTTGCTTAACGCTGTCGCGGAAGCCGCCAAAACGATGATTTCTAAAGTCAATCATCTGGCAAGCTTTGTCAAGATAGTTTGTAATAAGGTGATATTCACGTGATGAGCTGTCAATAGCTTCCAAAGTCATATATGGAACGCTCATATCGTAGTACAGAGCTTCTGTAACAAGGTCAATTTCATACAGACCAAATCTTAAATTGATTGGCTTGTTTTTGAGCATACCTGTGTAGAAGTATACATAAACAGAGTGTTTACCGGAGGAAACAGGTGTTTCAATATGGTTTACGTCAAAAGCCTGGTAAGCTGTTTCGCTGTCAATAAATACAGTGCACTGAGGATTGGAGCCATCCCACTCGCCCTCACGACCCGTTGTGGCACGAAGACGATATTCAATATCCTCCTTGGGTGCAGGAACATCAATGTCAAACTTGAACCAGTAGTGCTTGTCGATGTCGCAGCTTGGAAGATCGCCTGAAAACTTTTCCCAGCCTGCATCAGCAGCGGGAGGTGTGTTGCTTGTCTTGTACTCACTGGGAATGAAAAGGATTTCGTCGAGAGAATATGCTTCAACGTCAATTCCGCTTCTTATGTGGTCAAGAGTAATCATAATTTTCTGATCAACAAAAGTCATATATATAGCCTCCTGAGAAATATTTTTAATCTGTTTATATAATATACTAAAAAAATTATAATTTCTTATGTTGACGTGATGATAAATCTATGGTATTGTGATATTATAAAGGCGGTGGAGAAATGGAGATAAAAAAGTTGCTTGCTATAAACCATGTAGACGAGGAAAGCGGATGCCTTATAAGACACGTAAAAAGTGAAACGGAGTTTTTCCGTCCACATTATCATGATTATTTTGAAGTATTTCTGACGCTTGGAGGAAGTGCGACTCATTATATAAACGATAGTTTTTTTCCTGTAACACGAGGATACCTTATATTTATACGTGACAGAGATGTGCACGATTATATGTGTTCTGATAATGGCTTTGAGTTTATTAACCTGACATTTACTTTGCAGACGCTTGAAGAACTGTTTTTGTATCTTGGAAGCGGAATTGATAAAAAAGGACTTCTTGAGTCACAGAATCCACCAATGGTAATGCTGTCAGAATCTGAAACTGAGAGATTGCATATGCGTCTTGCAGAGCTGAATGCTTTGAGTTCATCTAATAAAGCAATGCTGAAAACAAAGATGCGGTCATTGATTGCAGAAATTTTTACAACATATTTTATAACACTTCCGCAGGAAAACAGTAAAATTCCATTTTGGCTTGAATCTGCATACGAAAAAATGAAGATGCCCAAGAATTTCATCAAAGGCAAGGCAAAGTTTTATGAGTTGTGCGGAAGAACAAGAGAGCATGCTTCAAGAAGCTTGTCAAAGTACTATGGTGTGACTATATCGGACTATGTTAATGATTTAAGACTTTGCTATGCAGCAAATCTTTTGAGTGAGAGCAACCTTTCTGCAACAGATGTGTGCTATGAATGTGGTTTTAAGAATCTGTCGTGGTTTTATGTTGAATTCCAAAAGAAATTTGGTGTTTCTCCGGGAAAATATAAGAAAAGATAATATACACAAATTTGATTAATAAAATGTGAAATAGAACTGAATGCTAAGTTATTAATGTTGCAGAAATTACGACAGAACCTGACGGTGATTCGGTAGAAAAATGGTATGACAGTGAAGATAAAATCGTAAAAGTTGTTGACGGAAGCGACATAACGGAGTATAATTATTATGCTGACGGAAGACTTAAATCAACCACAAAGCCTGACGGAAGTGTATCTACAAACACCTACGATGACGAAGGCAATCTTCTGACACTTGTAACTCTCGATGCTGCAGAAGATGTACTTGACAGCTTCACATATGTTTATGATGATAATTCAATCGGCTACAAGAATCAGATTTCCAAGACTGAAATTGTAGCAGGTGTAAACAAGGGTACAACTTCATATGAATATGACATTCAGGGTAGACTTACAAAGGTCACAAATCCTGACGGAAGCACCAAT
>JAGBCG010000264.1 GCA_017938055.1 Clostridia bacterium | reverse complement strand
CTTTCTCCACAGGACAACTGGGAGCATATCTTTGCAGTTATGAAGAAGTTCCCCAAGCTTACCGTTATTATTACAAACTATGGCCTTTGGGGCTCTGACAGATATTTCTTCCCGCTTTTGAGAGCGTATGAAAACGTGTTTATTGATACAAGTGACTATCAGGTACTTGGCGGATTTGAGAGCTGTTATAAGCATTTCGGTTCCGAAAGACTCCTTTTCGGCAGTAATTTCCCCATGGACAACTACGGCGGACCTATTGCAAAGCTTGTAGGTGCAGACATTCCCATGAGTGCGAAGGAAAAGATTGCATCAGAAAACATCATCAATATTATGAAAGGGGTAACATTATGAGAAACGAATCAAAGCTTGTGAAAGAATTTATGGAGAACGGCAAACTTGTAAGCTTTCCCGTGATTGATGCTCACACTCATATGGGCCCAGACAGCGGTGCTGATATGCCATTTTCATCACCTGAGCAGATGATTGAGGTTATGGACAGGGAAAACATTGAATGCATTTTCTGCTCGCCTCACAGTGCACTTCACGATCCCAACGAGGGAAACAGTGAGCTTGAGGAGGTTATGAAGAAGTACCCCGGCAGAGTAATGGGTTACTACTGCTTCAACCCCAATTACGAGGAAAGGTTCCTTGAAAATATTGAAAATGTTATAAACGTTCCCGGTTATATCGGACTTAAATTTCTTCCCACATACCATCGTTATCCCCTTGACGGCGATAACTACAAGAAGGCACTTGAATTTGCAAATAAGCACAAACTTTGTATACTTATTCATACCTGGGGTAACAATGACCCTCACAACGGCCCCAGACATATAAAAATGCTCTGCGAAAAATATCCCGATATTACATTTATTATGGGACATTCTGCTCCCGGTGAGCTTGACGGAGCGATTGACATTGTAAAAAATCACGACAATGTAATGCTTGACCTTTGCGACATTCATCGCCACAACGGAATCGTTGATAAAATGGTTCGTGAGGTTGGTGCAGATAAGGTTATTTTCGGTACAGATATGCCTTGGTATGATCCCAATTACGGTATAGGAAGTGTACTTTTCTCCCGCATAAGCGACGAGGATAAGTATAAAATCCTTTATAAGAACGCAAAAGCTCTTGCAGAAAAAAATTGCAGATAAGTTCTCTAATTATACCACGCAAATCATTGGAAATATAGTTCAAAAAACAATTATGAATATTTAGGAGGAAATAATAATGGCAAATGTAAAATCATTTGAAGAAGCTAATGGCAACAGCTTCGGTGATATTTTATCAAGCAAAAGAGAAACAAAAAAAGTAAAAATCGGTCTTTTCACGGGCGGTTACTTCGAGTATTGGAGGATGTTCCCCGAAACTCTTGAAAAGAACGTAACAAGCGATATGGAAAGAGTAAAGGAAAACTTCAAAAAGAAGTTTGACAACGTAGTATTTTCAGGTATGGTTGATACTCTTGATGCTGCTGACGAGGCAGGTAAGCTTTTTAAGAAAGAGGATATCGATATTCTCGTAATCGCTTACGGTACATATCTTCCAGACTTTATGACAATGCACGTAATCAACCAGCTGCCTACTGTTCCTGTTGTATTCTTCTCGTACAGAACGATGAAAGAATCGACCTTAAGAGCAGCTACGAGCACAGCCTGCGTAACTCCAGCACAATCGGTATTGCTCAGATTACAGGCACAATGAGAAAGCTTGGCAGAGATTACAAGATTGTTGTAGGCAGCATCGACGATGAAAGAGCATACAAGAAAATTGCTGTATATGTAAAGGCAAAGCAGGCAATTCTTCACATCAAAGAAGCTAACATCGGTGTTATCGGCAACGTTTTCAGAGGTATGTATGACCTCGAACTCAGCAAGACTTTCCTTAAGTCTGCTTTCGATGTAAACGTTATCTATATTCAGAGCGGACACCTTCTTGCTGAATGGGAACAGGTAGAAGACAGTGAAGTTAAAGAAGTTGCAGATAAGCTTCTTAAGAGATTTAAGAAGCGTGACGTTACAGACGATGACGTAATGCGTGCAATCAAGCTTGCTATTGCTATGCAGCGTGTTGCTGAAAGATTCCGTCTTAACGCTATGTGCTTCCTCGATCAGCATTTCCTTTAGAAGCAGACTCGTACAACTGCAAGAATCGGTGCTTCTCTCATTATGGAAAACACTGACATCACAGTTGCTTGTGAAGGTGACCTTGACGGTCTTGTTACAATGATGCTCATGAAGTCCATCTCCGGTGAAGATGCTCTTATGGCTGAATGGGGCGAATACGATGCAGAGCTTAACAGCTGTCTGGTTATGGGACACGGTATCGGCGTTCCCTCACTTGCTAAGAGTGATGATATGATTACTCTTACAAGAACTCCTGAGGAATGGGGCTTTGAAGGCGGCGGACTTAATTACGAGCTTATCGTTAAGCCGGGTGATGTAACAGTTGCTCACGTTATTGAAACTCCCAACGGCTACAAGATGATTGTATCTCCCGCAAAGAGTGTTGATCTCGATCCCCTTCCCTATAGCGAGCTTCACGCTATGGTGCAGGTTAAGACACCTATCAAGGAATACCTTGAAAAAGTATTAGACAGCGGTGTAACACATCACTGTATCGTAGGTATTTCAAATATGGCACAGGAGCTTTTAGCTGTTGCTGAGCTTTTAGGCCTTGATACTTTTTACATTGAATAATTCTAAAAAGGAATAAAATAAAAGAAACAACCGGTCTATGCGGAGTGTTATTAAGGACACTCCGCAGTTTTATTCGCCTTTCGGCGAGTTATATTGCTTCGCAGTGGTATTTGCTTTGCAAGAGGTATTGTGCTTCGCACAGTTTATGGCGGATAAAATATCACTAAAACCAAAGGTTTTAATAACACTTTTGATTTGTCAAAAATATCACTCTGTACGAAGTACAGAATACAACTTGATAAAACAGAAAAATTGCAGTATAATTATTGAGAGGTGATAATTATGGCAGATAGCATTTTAAGAGATAAAGCAAAGCAATTTTCAAAAGATATTGTTTTTTTGTGTAGAGAAATAAAATCAAGTCATAAAGAAGCGGTATTAGTAAATCAACTACTTCGTTCAGCAACCTCGATAGGGGCTAATCTCCACGAGGCACAATATGCTCAAAGCAAAAATGATTTCATTTCAAAACTTGAAATTGCTCAAAAGGAGTGCTATGAAACAGAGTATTGGTTAGAATTACTTTTTGAAACAGAGTGTATCGAAGAAGCAAAATATAAGAAAATGCAAAATGAATGTGGTGCTATTCGCAGAATGCTGAATAAATAACATAAGAAAGGTAGTGGCAAAAATGGATAAGTTATGGGATGTTACCTGGCCAGTTATCGGCAAGAAGGAAATTTTAGGAAGAGTAGAAGCATTTCGTGAGATAATGCGTAGAGAAGCGATTGATCTTGTTGTTATGTATTCTAATATGTTTGACCCCTCTGCAGTTCGTTATTTCGCAGATTTCTATGGCGTAAACGAAAGTGCAGGTATGGTAATACCGTTAGAGGGCGACGCCATTCTTTGCAGCGGTCAGGCTTCACACGAGTGGTCAAGCTTTAAGTCTGCTATCCGTGACATCAGAATCATGCCGGAAGTAGGCGAAGTTTCAGGCGTAGAATATGATTTAAAGGGACAGATTGGTTTTTCTGAATTATTTGCTGAAATTAAAACAAAATACAATATCAAAAAAATCGGTATTGTAGGTGAATACATTTTCCCGCAGCTGATTTACAGCAAAATGATGGAAGCTTTCCCTATGGCTGAAGTTGTAAGTGCAGATGATTTCATGTATGAGCTTCGTATAAACAAGTCTCCCACAGAAATTGCATGTATAAGAAAGGCTTGCGACATTATTACTGAAACAGTTGGTTATTCAGTTGACAGAATCAAGCCCGGAATGACAGAGCTTGAAATTCAGGCAGACTTAGAAGGTAAGATGCTTTGTCTGGGTGCTGAAAGCTATGTTCAGTCATTTTCTCCCATGGTACAGAGTGGTCCTGTTCATTCACACCTTTGCATGAGCAGAAACAGTCGTCGCCAGGTAGAAGAAAGCGAAATGATAGGTCTTGCAGCAGGAGCATGCTATGAGGGCTACA
The DNA here is from genome assembly GCA_017938055.1 of Clostridia bacterium. Classification (GTDB taxonomy): domain Bacteria; phylum Bacillota; class Clostridia; order Oscillospirales; family CAG-382; genus UMGS1387. Next base: position 2,155 of record JAGBCG010000264.1, on the reverse strand, counting down.
ACGGCATCATTTGTACACCTGTTGTATTAGGAAATATTCCTAAGGAAATGTCAGATGCAGTTAAGGTTGCATTTGAGGCAATGAGCCTTGTTGAAGAACAGATGCGTCCCGGAATCACTTCTATTGAAATGTACAACATCTACATAGACTTCCTCAAGAAGACCGGTTACAGCCAGTACTGTCCATACGGTTCAGTTCACTCTATCGGACTTTTGGAATGTGAATCTCCTTTCTTCTCTGCAAAGAAGCCTATCGAAATGAAGGAAAACATGACAATTTGTACTGATGTTTACTTTAAGGGCTTGCCTTGGGGTTCATTCAGAGTTGAGGACACCTTCCTTATTACCAAGAACGGTGCAGAGCGTCTCACTCATCACAACGACAAGGTTATCCCCCAGATGTTCAAATAATAGTTATTTATTATAAAATAACAATATAATTTCAGGCTATATCTTCACGTTTCAAACGTATGGATATGGCCTTTTTTGTGCGGAGATTACATTTATAAAATCTAAATTTTAAAGGCATGACATTCCCTAATTTTCTACAAACTCATATGTTTTATCAAAAACTATAATATTTTTCATCCAGGTATTGCCATATGCCAAGTTTTTATGTATAATATAATAAAAATATCATCTTTTGATGAGTGAGGTAAATTTAATGTTTAATACTGAAAAGGTAAAGAACGATTGTGTAGAATGGATACGCCAATTTTTTGAGGAAAACGGAAAAGGCTGCAATGCTGTTGTAGGAATTTCAGGTGGAAAGGACAGCTCAATAGCTGCAGCTCTGTGCGTTGAAGCTTTAGGCAAGGACAAGGTTATAGGTGTGCTTATGCCTAAAGGCGAACAGCATGACATCGACATGGCTTATCTTCTCGTAAATCATCTTGGAATAAAGCACTATGTTATTAATATCAAGGACGCCGTTGAAGGTGTCTTGGCAAGCATGCCAAAAGACCTGGAGTTATCTTTGCTTACACAAGTCAATCTTCCTCCAAGAATCAGAATGACCACTCTTTATGCAGTATCTCAGAGCTGCAACGGCAGAGTTTGCAATACCTGCAACCTTTCTGAAGACTGGGTAGGATATTCCACAAGATACGGCGATTCTGTGGGAGACTTCTCTCCTCTATCCCATCTGACAGTAACTGAGGTTAAGAAAATCGGCCATTTGCTGGGATTGCCAGAGCAGTTGGTTGAAAAAACGCCCATTGACGGTCTTTGTGGAAAAACCGACGAGGAAAATCTCGGGTTTACATATGCTGAACTTGATATTTATATCCGAACAGGCAAAATTGACGATGCCAACAAAAAGGAGCTTATCGACAAACGGCACAAAGCGAATCTCTTTAAACTTGAGCTTATGCCAAGCTTCAAGCCTGATATGTTATAACGCAAATAGCAATTCATATAATGTTTTATTACTACATAAAAAGCCAAGCGTGTCGCTTGGCTTAATTATTTATAACTTATAAATCAGTCCTTATATGACATTTCTTCAGTAAGATTTATAATTTCTTCTCTTGTTTCGATCGCATTATCAATCAAATCAAGGTAGTTCTGATAAATCCACTTATACATATCACTTGTCTGGTCACTATTTCTCAATTCTGTAGCACGTGCTTTTCTTGCAGCAACGTCGGCATATCCCTGTGCACGCAATGACCTTTCTGTCATTATCATCATCTGGAAATTATATGCCATAGTACTTATTTTAGCGTTTTCCTCGCTAAATGAAGACATTGCAGTATCTACGTCCATCTTGTCAATATATCCCAAAGAATACATTACAGATTGTGCCATTACGTGCTGACCCAATTTATTAGGATGAATGTAGTCAGGACCCCAGTATTTCTGTGAACGTAAAGGATACATGTTTGCAAAGTGGTCAATAACCTTTAAGTCTCTTTCTTGTGCAAGCTCTCTTAAACGCTCTGCACACATTCCAAGACCAACACTCTTTTCGCTTGTAGTATCAGTCGCATCATCATAAGGAGTAGGTGTACAAAGGATAACCTCAACTCCATAGCCCTCAAGCTTATCTACAATAGCTGTGATATTTTCCATAAATTCGTCAATGTTGGCTTTTCTTAATTCTTCAAGCTTACTGCTGGTCAGACCTTTAATGTAGTATGAAGCATTTATATCAT
>JAGBCG010000263.1 GCA_017938055.1 Clostridia bacterium | reverse complement strand
TGTGCCGCTCTTCCCACCATAATACCGTCACAGCCCGTAAATTCCATGAGGTTTGCCGCATCTTTTCCACACGTAATATCACCATTTCCTATTACCGGTATATCAACTGCTTTTTTGACATCACGTATAACAGTGTGGTCAACAGGCGGCATATACATTTGCTCCCTTGTTCTTGCATGGACAAAGATTGCGTCTGCCCCGCCTTTTCTGCATGCACATGCAACCTCAACAGCATTAATATGTTTTTTATCAAATCCGCTTCTTATTTTCACTGTAAGAGGGACGGCATTGCCTATTTCCGTTTTTATAGCATGTACAATTTCTCCACACAAATCGGGATTTTTCATAAGTGAGCTTCCCTCGCCGTTGTTGACTATTTTGGGTGCAGGACATCCCATATTTATATCAATAAAATCAGGGTTATATGCTTCAAGCACAAGCCTTGCTGCCCTTGCCATAATCGACGGTTCACTACCAAACAGCTGAAGTCCACATGGTCTGTCCTCAGAATATATTTCAGCTAATCGTCCCGTCTTTTTGTCATTATAGCATATCGCCTTGGCGGACACCATCTCTGTGGTTTCTCCGCCAACGCCGTATTTTTTGCACATAAAGCGAAAGGCTCTGTCGGTAACCCCAGCCATTGGTGCGAGAAACAAGCCGTTTTTTATTTCAACATTTCCTATTTTCATTTTTACTCCCAAACGTAAATAAGTCCAACATCTACATTCATTTTATCAAGTTTTTCTTTTGATGATAAAATATCCGCCTGAACAGAATTAACAATTATATTTCTGCATGGCTTATAAGAAAAGCTTTTATCAAGTCTTTTTTCGCCGAACACCCTGAACTGTTTTCCTATTCTGTCTGTAAGAACAGTACAGCCTGTACTGTTTTGATTCTTACAACCGGTACATGCCTTTACAATACAGCTTTCCAATACCATTAACGGCAGTCGACCTTTTACAAAAGCACACATTTGCACATTTTCCTGTCTGCAAAGATCTCTCGTTTGTGCCTCGTTAAGCTCAGTCGAAGCACAAATAAGTTCAAACCCAATTTTCTTTAGCAATACGCAGCTTGATGAATTGAAAACATTCATTCCAACCGATGCAAAAAGGCGTAAATTTTCATTTCTGCACACATCAATATGTCCTATATTTGATATTTCCGCAAACTGTGCTCCGCTTTGTTTTGCAAGCTTTACGAGCCTGTGACATTCTTCTTTTTCGCTGTCAAATATTACTCTTGGAAGACGAATTCCCAAAACAGCATTTTTCTTTTTTATCTCTTCAAGAAGTCTTTGTTTTTTATCGTCAAAATTTATAAATTCCTCAAGCGGTACACTGACATACTTTGCATCAACTATGTTTTTTGCCAAATCTATGCTGTTACAACTCACAAGGTGTGCCATTGGCTCTTTTCTTTTTTCACTTTTACAAGGTTGTCCGGTTCCTGTAAAGTTTCGTATCACCTGCGGTACTTCAGCAAGTTTGTTTTCAAAAAGCTCCAGTGCACTTCTTCTTAAATGATTAAGGCGTGATTTCGGGAGAAAAACTCTTCCGTTAATTTCTACTTGTGCTTTTGTGCAATGAAAATGCGTTCCACCAAGCTTTGAAATAGAGCTTTGTACTTCCTCCACGCTCAAAGGTCTTTCAAGTGCACTGTCACAAACAAAATCCGAAACATATTCTGCAAAAACTTCACCGCTTTTTACCGTAATTTTTGCCCTTTCTCCTTCGGTAAGGATACATTTCATTTCTACGGGTCTTGTTCTTTGCTGCAGTTGTACTTCGTCTTTTGAAGCGTTTCTTGTGTTTTGCTTATCAAACTCACTTCTGATTCCGTACATGTTTTTATTGTCGTTTTTGTATTCTCCCGTAAAATACTTATGTGTAAAGCCTGAACGGGTAAAAACATTTTCAAGCTGCTTTATCTGCTCATTTGAGGCGTTTTTTTCGCCATCAATTATTTCACGCCAAATTTTTGTAGTGTTATATACATAATCGGGGCTTTTCATTCTACCCTCGATTTTAAGACTTGTGACACCTAAATTCAGTATGTCCTCAACCTGTGTTCCCAAAAAAGAATCTTTAAGACTTAAGGGATATCCCGCTTTCTTTTGTGACTCAAGGCTATAGGGCATGCGGCAAGGCTGTGCACAAAGACCTCTGTTGCCGCTTCTTTTGCCTATAACAGAGCTCATAAGACACATTCCCGAATGGCATACACACAGTGCACCATGAACAAAAATTTCAGTTTCTATACCAAGCTTTACAACTTTTTCAATTTCATCCTGTGGCATTTCTCTAGCAAGAACCACCCTGTCAAAGCCAAGTTCACTCAGCCTTTTCGCCCCCTCGCTGTTATGACAAGCACACTGAGTGCTTGCATGAAGGCATACCTGTGGCATTTGGTTTTTAATATTTCTCGCAAGTCCAAGGTCCTGTACTATAAATGCATCCGCACCCA
>JAGBCG010000024.1 GCA_017938055.1 Clostridia bacterium | reverse complement strand
AGTAAGCTTCTTAAGCTGTTGGCTTTATCAAAAAACAGCTGCTTTGCTTATTTGCATTGCAGCTGTTACTTTTTTTATTCAAGTACGATTTCATCAAAATATTCGGGTCTATGAAAATCAGGATTTTCCGTTTTTACAGGATAATATGACAGATAGTGTGCTTGTTGTGTCATGTCACCGCACTTATAGAAATTGCCAAGCATCTGTTTTGTATATGAGCCATAGTACTTTTCAAGAAATTCAAAGGGAATTGTATAAAACAGAACCCATTTTTCAGGTGTAATAGTAGATTTAACATTGAAATACTTTGCATCTTCTGTGGGATGTTCTCCATCATGTCTGCCTGTGCGGAAGTTAAGATACATTGTTCCCATGGCATTAAACTCAAAATTCATATATCTGTCATCGTTCTTATTACCTTTAAAGAAAAATTCCATACAGCTATCCTCAAAAACCGAGCCGTTTTTCTCAGTTTGTGTTATTCTTAAAGGCTTTTCGTCTGTTTCCATTCTTACATGAAGCCCGTAATCACTATATATGACCTTTGCTTCAACATTTACTTTTCTGGGATATGCCTCCCAGTTTATTTTTTCAACCTTTGCAATCTCTGCCTTTTCCCATTCCTTATCAAAAGCACATTCGATTAACTTTGATGATTTTTTTACTACGTACATTTTTTCTACCTCTTTTTAAATAAATTTTCATTTATTGGCTCATAGTTTATGAGAGTTGTTTCTTTTTTAACCAAATTCACTTCAAAATAATATGTTCCTGCTTTATGAATCTCATCACCATTTTCTGAGTATAGTTCTGTCTCAAATATTACCTCAAATCCAAACTGTTGTCCTTCCGGACAAAAAACTATATTCTTTATTTCCGGCACGCATCTATATTCTTTTTCTGAAGGAACATTACTGGTAAGACTGTATGTTTTTCCGCTTTCATCAATAAGTAAAAGATCATAGCCGGGGGAATGCATCATTCCTGATGTCAAAGTGTAATAAACAGTCCCATAAGACGTATCATACTTTTCCAAAAGTATTACCGTTCCATTTGCAAACAACTCACTCTCGGCAATCTCTTTTGTCATCTTTCTTCTTATTTTAGCTGTCTTATTATGATTTTCCCAGTCAGTATCCGTATCAAGTCGCCAAAATGTTACTATTGCCTGTTCCTTGGTAAACAAGCCCTGAGGATCAAAGTGAGTATCTGATACTCCCTTCATTACACCCTTTTCAACACAAAACTTCACATCAGATAACGCCCAGTCTGATATCAAATTATTATCTAAAAAATTTATATCAGAATATGCATAAATATTTCCATACAAGTTGTATACCCTCGCAAGCATAGTCGCTGCCTCCTGGCGAGTTATAAACTTATCAGGAGCAAACGTTCCATCGTCATACCCATATATTATTCCGCACCGTGCTGCGAGAATAATGCTTTCATCCAAAGAATCTGAAAATACAACATCATCAAAAAGCTCATTTACCTTTTCATTAAACTCATCACGGGAAAACCCAAGCTCATATCTTAAAAACTCTACAGCCATACATGCAAACTCGCATCTGGTTACCGGTGCATCAAAATCTGTCTGTAATTCTGTGGAAACATAACCAGCACTTATAGCATATCCAACCTCTTCAGTTGCCCAACCACTTGGTGCATGTGCAAATGAAGTAATTGCACACAATGATAAAAGCAATACTAATAAAAATACTTTTGTTTTCATATGCCACAGTACCTCCATTTTAATATAACACTATTTCATTGTACGATTAAAATATAATTTTTTAATATTTTTATAAAATTATTGACTACTTCAAAAATATATGGTACAATACCCTTACCACACAAATCGAATATGGTATATTTCAAGAGAGTGTTTTTTTATTTTTTGCAAAAAAATGCATTCTCTATTTGTGCATTCCTTGTGATATGCCGAATGATTTGTGTGGTAACAAACATGAGTTATGCATTTTTTGGTGCATCGACTTTTGTTGGTGCACTTTTTTTAATTCGCATAATCTGTTCAAATGTTGCCACACACTTTAAGGAAATCCGCTTATATGGCGTTTTTTTTCATTGATTGAGTTTAGTATATAAAGACTGTACAAACTATATGCCTTTTATTTTGTCAAATCAATCTTTAATTCATCGCAACAAGTGTCTAAATTTCCGTACCAACTCTCATAAATATGCTCAATCTTTTCCCAATCATCTTTCAAAATTATATTATCTATCGTAGTTGTATTGTACAATTCGTCCAACGATTTAAACTTTATTTCTCCACTTTGCTCTTCATTAGTCCCACATCTTTGAAAAGTCGGTCCATCAGCATATTTAATAATCATATATTCGTAATCTTTATCTTCAAAACATATATAAAATTCCGGTTCGCCGGGAAATAATTCATATATTTTTTTAAATATCTCATATGTTACTGTTTTCACAACAAAACCTCTTTTTCTTATATTCCTTATAAAATCAGTGAACGATTTAAATGCCACTTGTTTTTGTCGATATGATATAAATCTCGTTGCCGTAAGGCAACATATCGAGCCATCAGGCATATCGAGTGATTTAGCACATATCGAAAATCTCGCCAGAGATTTATATCGCTGATTTCAAGCTTTGCTTGAAATCATTATAGCATCATAATATTCATTTGTCAATCAACAGAACACACAATGTTGACAAACACAGTAAAAATGTGATATTATGCTAATAATGATTTTGAAAGTGAGTTTTATGATGATAGGTTTAGGTACGGTTATAAATACTGCAGCCATTATTATTGGTGGATTTTTGGGGATATTTTTCGGAAAGCTATTAAACGAAAGAATACGTTCCACATTGAATATAGCCTGCAGTTTAAGTGTCATATTCATAGGTCTTTCCGGTGCACTTGAGGGTATTCTGTCTATCGTAGATAAGGATATTGTAAGCAGCAGGTCTATGCTTATAGTAGCAAGTCTTTGCATTGGTGCACTTATCGGTGAAGCTCTCAACATTGAGGACGCCTTTGAACGATTCGGGGAATGGTTAAAGCAAAAAACCGGAAACTCCAAGGATTTTCGATTCGTTGATGCATTTGTAAGCTCTTCACTGACGGTCTGCATAGGTGCAATGGCAATTATCGGTTCAATAAAGGACGGTACAGAGGGCGACATTTCAATTCTTGTTACAAAAGCAATACTTGACATGATAATAATTCTTGTAATGTCAGGTTCCAAAGGTTTGGGATGCATATTCTCAGCACTTCCGGTGGCAGTTTTTCAGGGAACACTAACAGCATTATCTACTCTTATAAAGCCTATTATGACATCGACCGCACTTGAAAATCTTTCGCTTATTGGTTCAATTCTAATATTCTGTGTAGGAATAAACCTTATGTTCGGCAAAAAAATAAGAGTTGCTAATTTATTGCCGTCAATTATAATCGCAGTTGTCGCAGCGTTTATTAAGCTGTAAAGCTCTAAACAGAACAAAAGCTCGTCCGATTTGGATGAGCTTTTCTTTGTATTATAGACAATGTAAACTTAACATAAAGGTACGTGCAAAAACGTAAGAATAAACAATTTACAATCTTTTGATTAGCTGGAATTTATCGCTATAAATCAACATTGATTTCATACTTATCTTCAATAAGAATACAGTTCACATTATACTTCTGAGCGAGGTCTAATACTTCTGCATTATCAGACAACACATTCTCCATTGTACACCATTCATCATCCAAACGATTTTCAATGACATTTGCATATATCTTTATGTCAGTAAAGTGATTTCTGATATAGTTCTGACTCATGACAAGACAGTAATATTTAATATTTTCAAGATATTTGGAGTCAAAGTCCTTCTGCCAATCAAATGGAACATAGCAACCTTCGACAATTAAGTTCTGCTTGTTTTCAATAGCAGTTTTTATCATTTCCCGAATAATCGGCCATAAATATTCAATTAATTCCGCATCGTCCATAGGAGTAATTTCTGTGTTACCACTACGAATTAATCCCATTTTCAAGTGGTCAATAGACAAATACGGATATTTATGCTTTTCCAGTAGCTTTTGTGCAAGTGCCGTTTTGCCTGTATGCGATGCTCCTGTAATTAAAATAACCATCTCAATCATCCCTACAAAATTATATTGATATGATTAATTATAACACAAAAGGAAATTTTTATCAACAATGTCTTGCCCATGCAATAATTTTTATACAAATATGATGTTGCTTCACATTGTTACTAAATAATGCAAAGTCAAACATCAAAAAAAGACATCCGAAGATGTCTTTTTTGGCAAAGACGGTCAATTTTGATACAAATAAATAAGCGGTGCAAAATTTAAAAGATAATTTCACAGTGAAATTATCTTATTTTCATTTTAATAGTTGTTAAATTTTTGCCATCACTAAGAAGTCATCATTATACAGTCGAATAAGCCAGTTGGACATGAACTTTAAGAAGGCACGAAGTATCCTCACGTTTATTCATTCAAACTCCGTTTGATTTTATCAATTCTGCCTCCGTTGAAATCAACTGAAGTTTGTGATACAATAAAGACAATGAAAGCGGCTTTCAAAATTTTAAGGAGTGATAGTTTTGAGCATGGAAACTATTGGTAAGCAGATAGCGACATTGAGAAAAGAACGAGGAATCAAGCAAGAACAGCTTGCAGCATTCGTCGGCGTCAGCACGCAGGCGGTATCTAAATGGGAAAACGGCGGTGTTCCCGATACAGAGCTACTTCCTAAAATTGCTGATTTCTTTTCTGTTTCAATTGATTCATTGTTTGGCAGAAATATAACTGAATATGGGGATTTAAGAACTGCTGTTTCTCTGAATATTGCCAATTTACCTAGAGAAGAAAGATTAAAAAAAGTTTTTAGTCTCTGCTGGGATATGGAAAGGTCACTTTTTGGAAGGGCACCTGATGACGGAACTTTTGAGGATTATGAAAAAGTAATAGATAAAAATGAACAGCGATATTCAAGACATTTATCCGATTTTGGTATAACTTTGATGGGAATTGCAAATAAATTAAAGTATTTTTGCGTGATACCCGAAATGGAAAGCAATATCGACGCTCTGTTTGAAAATATTGATTATCTACAATTCTTTCAGTTTTTGTCAGATAAAGATATTTTCAATGTTCTGGTGTTTTTGCATAAACGTGATACAACTAAGGCTTTTACAGAAAACTTAATTGCTAAGAATTTTAATCTTACCCAAGATAAAGCTGTTGAAGTTGTAGGTATACTTGAAAAATACAATTTGGTGTATAAGACAGAAATTGAACTTGATGATGAAATCAAAACTGTATATAATTTCAAGCCGAAACCATCTTTTGTTTCACTATTGATTTTTGCTAAAGAGATGATTAAACCGCCAACAAATTACTCATATTTCAGCATGGAAAGAACTAAACCATATCTTTATTAAAAGAGCAGTGCCAATGCACTGCTTTCTTTAATATCAACCAACAATTGATTATATAGGCATTTTCGGCATAAAAAATGAACGGTAACTTTGTATCAAAATTACCGTTCTT
>JAGBCG010000262.1 GCA_017938055.1 Clostridia bacterium | reverse complement strand
TGTTAATTTGTTTTTTGAAGCAAAATCCATTTTTCTGCATCGGCTTATTTTTATGAAAAACTCGCTTCACGGGCATCAAAAATCCGATATTATCCAAGGTTGCCTGCGAATACCGCTGTCGGGCGGTCCCGACACTTTCTCTTTTCAGTCAAATTGCAGTACGTGAGTCGTTGTTTGACTCACGTACGTTTTTACGGGCACTAAAAGCCACACCATATCTTAAAGGAATCCTGCGAATATCTTTTCTCTTTGCCTACTTTCTCTTTTCAGTAAAGAGAAAGTAGGACGGCACGTGCAGAGCCTATAGGCAAATGAGCTTTTATACGTGAAACGTAGGCTTTCTGGAGAGAGGTTTCTTGCGGGAGAGAATCGGGTGTTGAGTAGTCTGCGTTTCTACCGAAGATGTGGAATAGTTCTGAGTAGTCGAAGGATTCTTCCTGAGAAACAAGCTTAAAATCGTGGGCAAACTGCAGAATTCTGCTATTGGGTGGGAGCATGTTTTTATGTTCGGGATATAAAAGCCAGCTTTCTGCAACAATCGGATAGTTTCCCAACAGCTTTTGAGCAAGTGTGTAAGACAAGAGCCTTTTTTGTCTTTCAAGGCAAGCTCCATCAGGCACATGAAGAAATACAGCCTTTTTCCCGTTAAACTTTCCGTAGCTGTACTCAAATACACCAAGCCTTACAACACAAGCAACCACATGGTTTGCACAAAAGTGATAGTCATATATACCATTTCCGCCATGGCTATGTGCGTACTCTTTGGCATACTCACCGATTCTGCGATATGTGTCAAAAAATATCTTTTCGGAAAGGTCTATATTTTTATACAACTCTGACGATTTTTTCGCAAAGCAGATATACACATACAAAAACAGTTCTTCACAGGGTAAGTTTTTGCTTTTGGCAACGGAATATATTTCACTGTAAAATTCATGGGGATAAAATCCGCCTTGAAAATAGGGGATTTTAGCTTTTTGGGACATTTTTAAATCCTTGACAAATAAATCCCACAGGAATGAAACTGTGCTCTCATCAAAAAAGGAAAGAGCAGAACTGATTGCAGTTTGGGAAATACAGCTCTTTTTACAAAGACAACTGTAAAAATCAAAATCCGTCATGGTCAGTTCTCCTTTGTCCATAAAAGCTTGCGGCAGTTAAAGCATCTGTTATAAGACGGCTTCTCCAAATTGCCACAGTTGACACAAGGAAGTTTTCCCATGTACCTTGCTTTGTCGTGACAGAGAGGATACGACTCTGCTCCTATTACAGTTACAACTGTGTTGGGTTGATATATGTGTGTAAGAGTACCCGTAATCCTCACAGTTTTTTTGTGAATTTTACCACTTGAGTCCATTATATAAAGCTTTCTTACAGGGGCATTTGCATAAAAAACCCGTCTGCCTGCACTATGGCTTTTAACCAGTTTTTTTACATTCTTTACCTGTGTTATAACACCGTAGTAGTTCTTTTCGGTAAAAACCCTCAATGGTTTAAACAAATGAAATCCAATGAGTAGGAGAATTGCGGGAAAAATGTAGATTCTTGGATTCATAGGCGAAAAATCTACATAGTCAAGGCTGTAATATCTGACAGCTGACTCTGCCCAGACAACGCACCATACAATAAAAGCTAAAAAGGAAAGATGTACCTTGAAAATACCTCTTGAAAAATAAGGAATTCTGCTTTTGTACAATGCAATTATTTGTCTGTGCTTTTCTCTTTCATACTCGTAGTTAGAATTCAACCTGTCAGACCTCCTTGCACTTTAGTTTATACCGAAATAAATCATCAGCACCTGTATATCCGACGGACTTACACCGGATATTCTTGAAGCCTGTCCAATACTTGTGGGCTTGATTTGTGACAGCTTTTGCTTGGTTTCGGCACGTATACCCGTAATTGCAAAATAATCGGTATCAGCGGGAATTTTCTTGCTTTCAAGCTTTTCAAAACGTTTGGCATCACGAAGCTGACGCTTTATGTAGCCGTCGTACTTTACCTCAATTTCCACAGCTTCCTTTACCTTTTGAGGAAGATTTTCCGGTCTTGCCTTGTCCACAGGAGAAAGACATTCATAGTCAAGCTCAGGACGCCGCAAAAGCTCGGCAAGACTTATGCCGTTGTTTATAGCAGTAGAGTTATGCTCTCGAAGTATTTCAAGCAGAGTTTCCGACGGACCTACGTGAACGCCGTTTATTCTCTCAACCTCCTGCTCAATCATCTTCTTTTTTTGGAGGAATTTTTGGTATCTTTCTTCGCTTATAAGACCAAGCTCATATCCGATAGGAGTAAGCCGCCTGTCTGCGTTGTCCTGACGCAGAAGAAGCCTGTATTCCGAACGGCTTGTCATGATTCTGTACGGCTCGTTTGTGCCTTTTGTAGTTAAATCGTCAATTAGTGTACCTATATATGAAGAATCTCTCGACAGCGTAAAAGCATCCTGTCCGTTAATAAGACGTGCTGCATTGACTCCTGCAACAAGTCCCTGCACCGCCGCTTCCTCATAGCCGCTTGTACCGTTGAACTGTCCTGCACCGAAAAGACCGGGAAAGTCCTTGAATTCCAGACTCGGCTTTAATGCAAGAGGGTCACAGCAGTCATATTCTATAGCGTATCCAATACGCATAACAACCGCATTTTCAAGTCCCTTTATGGAATGAAGCATTTCAAGCTGAACATCTTCGGGAAGCGACGATGAAAAACCCTGAAGATACATTTCCTTGGTGTCAAATCCCAAAGGCTCAATGAATAGCTGATGCCTTGTTTTATCGGCAAACCTCATCACTTTATCCTCAATACTCGGACAGTATCTTGGCCCTACGCCCTGAATTTTGCCCGAATATAAGGGCGAACGGTGAATATTGTTACGTATAATCTCATGAGTATTTTCATTGGTATAGCATACGTAACAGGGAAGCGGCTTGAGATTTTCAAGAAAATTCTCGGTCTCACTTGAAAAATGCTCAGGATTTTCGTCAGAATCCTGACGTTCAAGCTCGGTATAATCAATAGAGTCAGCGTGTATTCTTACAGGAGTTCCCGTTTTAAAACGCATCATGGGAACGCCAAGATTTATCAAGGCTTGTGTAAGTCCCTTTGCAGGAAACATCCCGTCAGGGCCGCCTTCAAAGCTTACGTCACCAACTATTATTCTTCCTTCAAGATACGTACCCGTGGATAAAATCACCGTCTTTGCTTTCCATACCGCACCGTATTTTGTAACGCAAAGCCATGTGCCGTCTTCATCACGTCGCAAATCCACAATTTCTGCCTGTCTTAATGTGAGATTTGGTGTTTCTTCTATAACCTTTTTCATTAAAACCCTGTATGCACTTCTGTCAGCCTGCAGACGCAACGAGTGTACAGCAGGTCCTTTTCCTCTGTTTAAAAGACGTGACTGCATACATACCTTATCTGCAATCTTTCCCATTTCGCCGCCAAGAGCATCAAGCTCACAAACAAGGTGACCTTTTCCGCTTCCGCCAATAGATGGGTTACAGGGCATGTTTCCCACCGCATCAAGATTTATTGTAAACAGTACCGTTTTGCATCCAAGACGTGCACAGGCGAGAGCCGCTTCTATACCTGCGTGACCTGCTCCCACCACTGCCGTGTCGATGCTTCCTGCAAAATATTCCATGTGTATTCCTTCTATAATTTTATTTTTCGCCAAATAAGATGTGTGTTCTTGTGATTTCGTATTCGTCGCTTATTTCAAGCCCTGCTTGACCAAGGGACTGCAAAACAAGCTCGGGATTTAAGTAGTTTTCTCCGCTTGCGGCTAAAGATAAATAAATTGTCTTTTTGCCGTCTGCCATGTCAACATCAAAATCATAAATAAGACTTTTTATGTCAAGCTGTTTTACATTTCCGCTTTTTGTGGTTTTGGAGATTGACGGAGGATTTAAAAGTGCCGTCTTTATTTCTTCTACGCTCGGATTTAAGTCGTCAAAATAAATCTCATATTTTGCACTTGCAACTTTGCCGATTTTAATGTCAGGCTCGTACACTTTTTTTATTTCAATATCCTTTGTAAGAGCATTTGCAAGTCTTGTCTTGACCTCATCCGCACTTAAATCGTCAACTATTGTAATATCGCAATACTCATT
>JAGBCG010000261.1 GCA_017938055.1 Clostridia bacterium | reverse complement strand
TCCCGCGCCTGCTCGGGAGTGCGGTGAGCAGAGTAGATGTGCACCTCGTAAGGAACGCCCAGCCCCTTCAGCGTGTCGGTAGCCTTCTGGATGATGGGCAGGTCGCTGTCGCTGCCCATAATAATGCCTACTTTTTTCATAGAATCCTCCATAGTATATAAAAAAATTAAATTTAAACACAAGTATAACAATATACATCATATACTATATCACACAATAAAACAAAAGTCAACAAAATATGCAGAATTTGGTTGAAAAAAAGACCTAAAAAACGCACAAAAGGAACCGCACACAGCGATTCCTCTCTAAAACTCAAAACCTAGTATAAAATCATTTGAGCAAAGCCTGTCAGAAAGCTCAATATGGGACAGATTTGATGGTCTTTTTACAACACACACAATTCTGCACTCGTTTACGGAAATCTTCTCAAAGCTGACATCTTTAACAACAATATTTTCCTGTTCAAGAATTGCTCTGAGCTTTTCTATGGGCTTTTCACAAACAGCAACCTTGAAGGTCATAATTGATATTGACGTTCTGTTGATAATCTTTGTGGTATGTAAAAACCACTGGAACAAAACAAGTATCAGCGTACACGCAAGTCCTACTATGTACTGTCCCGCACCAATCGCCATACCAACAGCCGCCGTTGACCAGAGTCCTGCTGCAGTTGTAAGACCATTAATGGCATTTCTGCGAACGAAGATTGTTCCTGCACCAAGAAAACCTATTCCCGTAACTATGGTAGAAGCTACACGTGTGGGATCCATCTTGATAACCTCATCGCCAATTTCAAGTGATCTTTGAATCATGTCTTCAAAACCGTACTTTGAAACAATCATGAACATTGCAGAGCCTAGTGCCACAACAAGATGTGTTCTTATTCCAGCATCCTTGAGTCTTACCTTTCTTTCGATACCTACAAGTGCACCGCAGATTGAAGCAATGAGAATTCTTATGATACACTCAAGGTCGAACATCGAAAATTCAAGAAAATTCAACACCGTTCCTCCTTTTCTATAGTATAATTATGTATTTTATTAAAATTTGACACAAAATTCAATAGTAAATTAATAATTTATAAAAAATATTCTGTGAACGACATTTTTTTAACAAACAACTGTTTATGTAATATGTTTCTGCATGAAAATCATTACGCAATCTCCATTAATATATAATATGACCACGATTTTGATATGTTACCTTTTTTATAAAAAATCTCGAAATTGAAATTAAATTTTCCAGCTGCATATTATACAATCATGTTATTTTGGTTATACAAAAAATCGAGTGGTACAAGACCACTCGATAAAATTAATTATTCCTTCATTTCAGCAACCGCTCTGTCGAACAGTTCTTCAACCTCAGCCGAAGGCTTTTTATCAATAAGCGAAACTACCACGCAAATAACAAGTCCAACGATGAACGCAGGAATTATTTCGTAAAGTGCGGTAATATTGTAGAGTGCAGTACCCACAGAAGCGTACTTGTGAACTGTCATCCACGCAACGTCAACAACCGCACCAGCAACAACACCAAAGCACGCACCTTTATATGTAAGACGCTTCCAGAACAGTGACAGAAGAACTACCGGTCCAAACGAGCCTCCAAAGCCTGCCCATGCCATATCTACAAGGGACATAATTGGTGAATCATCAATGTTATTAACAAGAATATTTCTGGCAATAAGGAAAGCAATTAAGGCAATAATCAAAACAACAATTCTTCCCACAAGGAGTACTTCTTTGTTATCAGCCTTTTTTCTGACAATGGGCTTATAAATATCGCTTGTAAAGGACGAAGAAGCAACAAGAAGCTGTGAGTCAGCCGTGGACATTGAAGCTGCAATAATTGCCGCAAGCAAAAATCCTGCGATAAGTCCGGGGAACAATGCTCTTGAAACCGCAATAAAAATTGTCTGGTCCTTTCCTGCATAAAGGAGTTTCTCACCAATAGCATTTCCGTCCACAACAAGCATACGTCCAAGGTATGCGAGAACTATTGTAGCACCAAGCGAAAGAACAACCCAGATTATTGCAACAACAGCACTCTTTTTAACCATGGAAGGTTTTTTGATAGACATAAAGCGTACAAGAATATGAGGCATACCGAAGTAACCAAGACCCCAACCAAGTCCCGAAAGAATATCGGTTAGTGAAGCATTGAAGAAGTTGGCTACAAAGGGGTGCGTATCCTCACCTACAGCCACAAGATTGTCTAGAAGCACCGGATCAAGAATTGCTTTCTTTGAGATAACAATAACTATCGGCACTGCTAAAAGTGCTACGAGCATAAGCAAGCCCTGGAAAAAGTCAGTCCAACAAACCGCCTTATAGCCGCCGAGAAACGTGTAAAGAATAACGATAACTGAAAAGATAACGAGAGCAAGCTGAACATTAAGATCAGGAAAAAGTGCGATAAATACTTCGGTACCTGCAACAAAAGCACTTGCTACATAGAATGTGAAGAACACAAGGAAAATTATTGCACAAAACACCTGAAGTGTCTTGCCCTTTGCAAGAAATCTGTTTGACAGATATTGCGGTAGCGTAATAGAGTCATTAGCCTGCTTTGAGAAGCATCTGAGTCTTTTAGCACAGAAAATCCAGTTGAGTGCAGTACCGATTGCAAGACCGATACCAATCCATGCTTTGCCAAAGCCAAATGCAAGCATACTTCCGGGAAGACCCATAAGAAGCCATGCACTCATATCTGATGCTTGAGCACTCATTGCCGTAACCCATGGACCCATAGAACGTCCACCTAAGAAAAAGTCCTTTTCGGTGTTGCTCTTTGACTTAACAAAAAAGAACAACCCTATTGCCAATACTATTACAAAGTACAGCACAAAAGAAAAAATTTCCAAATATAACACCTCTCTTCATAAATTCTTAAGAATTATACCATATAAAAAAATAAAACGCAATATAAAACGATAAACAGACTAAATTCTATACTATTTTACAAAAATTTGGTTATTTTTAGCCATATATCTAAATATATTAACTAGACTATAATCAAAACAAATAAATAAATTCACAAATAGTTTACACCATAATATCGTTAAAGAGCATAGGAAGTACACTTTTTGCGTATTGTGACAAAGAGTATTCACCGCCGCAGATGCACCAGTCGTACATAAGAGCACGTTCACACATGGAATATAGCTTGACAATTTCACTCACCGAAACATCCGTCTTTATTTCACCATTCGTTCTTCCTTCCTCCACTATTCTACGAATAAGGCGATAGTAATATCTGGAATAGTCGAGCAGATTCTTTTCACCTTTTGTGGTAAGCTGTGTTGAAAGTAATCCGGACAGCAAATGCAAATCCACCTTGTTTTCAATCATGGTAAACATTTCGTGATTGAGATACATCAGCTTTTCAAAGCAGGTCAGACTGGCAACAAGGTTTACCTCAAGCTCCTTATATTTCTCATCAAATATGTATGAAAGCGACCCAAGCAGAGAATCTTTTGAAGCAAAGTGATGATAAAACGAGCCTTTTGAAGTTCCCGACTCCTTTATTATTTCGTCCACTGTAGTGTTATCATATCCGTGCTCATAAAACAGCTTCCATGCTGCATTAATTATCTTTAGCTTTGTACCTTTTGTTTTTTTTGGCATATTATCACTTCCATTTTTCAATTTTTCCAGTAATCAAGCTCTTTGTATATAATTACTCCTGAATTTTTGTAAACTTCCTGTCTACAATTTATCCGTTTTTGCACGTATTTTTTAATCAATTATCATTACATTCTTTTAAGCGGAACCAAATCAGGCTTGCCGATATAATTTAGTTTATATTTTTCAACCATTTGCATTGCATAGAAATGTGATTGACCATCAAAAGCAATATCCGGACTATGTGCATCAATTCCAAATGTTACAGGCGAGCCACATTCGCCTGCTATTTGCCAGAATTTCCCGTTTGGATAATTTCTGTTATCACGGATACCCAAAAAATTAATCTCAAGCGGCACCTTATACATTTGTGAAGCCTTGCAAAGTCGAGTCATTTCTCTTTTATAAGTGTTTTCATCTCCCAAAAAGTTAAATATATCAGGATGTGCCACATAGGTAAATACACCCTCACTCATTGCAGCTATAACAAGATTTACATAATCCTTAAGCTCTTTATCACTGTCAGTACCACAGCTTACTATTTTAGAGTCATGATTAGGAGGACACAAAAAATGCTGACCGAGAATAAGATATTCAGCACCAAAATCAATCGCATCATTAACCATTTTATCAAAGTACTGCGTAAAGTATTCCGCTTCAAAGCCAACATGAAGCTCTATTTTTGATTGGTATTCTTTTGCAAGAAGCTTTATTTCGTCGCAATACTCTTTTCCCTCCTCTATCGGAACTCTGTACCACGACTGTTTTCCGTCGTCATGCATAAGCGGAATATGGTCAGAAAAACCCATATATTTAATACCGCCATCTATGGCACAAAGAATATATTCTTCTGCTTTTCCTGTGGCATGATGACATCTCAAAGTATGTGTGTGAAAATTATAATCCATTTATTTTCCTTCTTTTTGCATATATGATTAGAAAAATAATCCCCCGAAAATTAAATCGGGGGAAAAGCTTTAAAGTGTATTAATACATTCCCGGAGCAGGTGCTGCAGCAGGTGCAACAGGCTCTGGCTTATCAGCAACAACTGCTTCTGTTGTCAGAATCATGGAAGCAACTGATGCTGCATTCTGGAGTGCAGAGCGTGAAACCTTTGTAGGATCTACAATTCCCGCTTCAACCATGTCTACATACTTATCATTAGCCGCATCATATCCTGTGCCTGCCTTGCTTGTTTTAATCTTTTCAAGAATTACAGAGCCATCCATGCCCGCATTCTGTGCAATCTGTCTTACCGGTGCTTCAAGAGCCTTGAGAACGATAGAAACACCTGTCTTTTCGTCACCCTCGACTGTTTCAAGAAGCTTTGCAACAGCACCCATTACATTAACGAAGCTTGTTCCGCCGCCCGGAACGATTCCCTCTTCAACAGCTGCTTTTGTAGCGTTGAGAGCATCTTCAATTCTAAGCTTCTTTTCTTTCATTTCTGTTTCAGTAGCAGCACCAACCTTGATTACTGCAACACCACCTGAAAGCTTTGCAAGTCTTTCCTGAAGCTTTTCTCTGTCAAAGTCGCTTGTTGTTACCTCAATAGCAGACTTTATCTGTGCTATTCTGCCCTTAATTGCTTCGCTGCTGCCTGCACCGCCAACAATTATTGTGTTTTCTTTATTAATCTTAACCTGTCTTGCCTTACCAAGCTGTTCAAGAGTTGTATCCTTAAGCTCAAGACCAAGGTCAGAGGAGATAACCTCACCGCCTGTAAGCGTTGCAATGTCGGTAAGCATTTCCTTTCTTCTGTCACCAAAGCCGGGAGCCTTTACTGCAACGCAGGTAAATGTTCCACGAAGCTTATTAACAAGAAGTGTGGAAAGAGCTTCGCCCTCAATATCCTCAGCGATAATAACAAGCTTCTTTCCGTCAGAAAGAATCTTTTCAAGAATAGGAAGAATATCCTGAATGTTTGAAATCTTCTTATCAGTAATGAGAAGAACAGCATCGTCGATTACTGCTTCCATTTTATCTGTATCTGTTACCATGTAAGGTGAGATATAGCCTCTGTCAAACTGCATACCCTCTACTACTTCACAGTAGGTTTCAGCGGACTTTGATTCTTCAACAGTGATAACACCGTCATTTGTAACCTTTTCCATAGCATCAGCAATAAGCTTTCCGATAACTTCATCAGCAGAAGAAACAGCACCAACTCTTGCTATATCCTGTGAGCCGTTTACCTTCTTTGAAATCTTCTTAAGTTCTTCAACAGCTGTATCAACCGCCTTTGAAATACCCTTTCTTATTACCATCGGGTTTGCACCTGCAACAACATTCTTCATACCCTCATGAACAAAAGCCTGTGCAAGAAGTGTTGCGGTTGTTGTACCGTCACCCGCCGCATCATTTGTCTTGGTTGCAACTTCTTTAAGAAGCTGAGCTCCCATATTCTCCATTGCATCCTCAAGCTCTATTTCCTTTGCGATTGTAACACCGTCATTTGTAATAAGAGGTGAACCGTACTTTTTATCAAGTACTACATTTCTTCCCTTAGGACCAAGTGTAATCTTTACTGTATCGGCAACTGCATCAACGCCTCTTACAAGTGCGTTTCTTGCTTCTATGCCGTATGCAAGTTCCTTTGACATAATATATTACCTCCAAATGTTCAATTACTTATGATAATTATTCTACTATTGCAAGAATGTCGCCCTGTCTTACAACATTATATTCTGTTCCATCGAGCTTTACTTCTGTTCCTGCATACTTGCTTACAATAACCTTATCACCCTTCTTGACGATCATAACAACTTCCTTGCCATCGACCATTCCGCCGGGACCTACTTCCACGACCTGTGCAATGCTTGGCTTTTCCTGTGCTGCTGCAGTAAGAATAATACCGCTTTTTGTTGTTTCTTCAGCTTCAATAGCCTTTACAACCACTCTGTCTGCAAGAGGCTTAAGTTTCATAATAAATTCCTCCTAATTTTTACCGATAATTTATAGATTTTAGCACTCAAAAGTTACGAGTGCTAAACACATATGTTATTTTATACCTCATGAATTTAAAAATCAATAGTTTTCTGCCTTTTTTACACAATATTAACAATTTTTCACACAGATTTAACTGTTATAAAATCATATATTCTTGTGAAAATACAAATAAGTTATTCATTCCTTTTAAAATACTGGTAATAATTGCACTTAATCATGCCGTTATACAGTTTTCTCACCTTATCGGCACGTTTTCCGTAGAGCTTTTCAAATTCTTCTTCGCTGGTAATTATATATATCTGCCAAGGTGCAAGCTTACTAAAGCACTTTCCCATTCTCCTGTATAGCTCTCTTGCCGCACTTACGGTATCAAGTCTTTCACCATAAGGTGGATTACACACGATAGTTGTTCTCACATCGTCCTTTTCAATACTTGTTGCATCCTTTTTAAATACCTTTATATATTTTTCCATGCCTGCTCTTTTGATATTTTCTCTTGCAACTTTCAGTACGTCCTCGTCAATATCCGAAGCAAATGCACAAAATTCTGTGTCCTTAACATTATTTCTTGCTTCCTGCCTTGCATCCTCCCATATCTTTTTAGGTATAAACTTATAGCTTTCTGCTGCAAATCTTCTTGAAATGCCGGCTGCTGTGTTTGTCATAATCAAGGCTGCTTCAATGGCAATCGTACCTGAGCCGCAAAAAGGGTCCCAAAGCCTTACATTTTCTCTTGGACGGGAAAGCTTAACAAGTGCTGCCGCAAGGGTTTCACGAAGCGGTGCAAGACCTGACTGTGTTCTGTAGCCTCTTTTATGAAGAGCTGTTCCTGTTGTGTCAAGCATTACCGAAACCTTATCATTAAGAATAAAAAATTCAATCTGATAGGTAACACCCGTTTCCTCAAACCATTCAACCTCATACTTTTCAGAAAGCCGCTTTACAATCGCCTTTTTTATTATACTCTGACAATCGGGTACAGAATAAAGCTTTGATTTGATGCTGTGTCCCTTAACGGGAAATGCGTCATCCTTTCCGATAATAAGCTCCCAGGGGATTTTTACAACATTATCAAACAGCTCTGTAAAGCTATATGCACTAAAGGATGCAAGTTCAATCAATACTCTTTCCGCAGTTCTTAAATTTATATTACAGCGTGCCACGGCATCCACGCTTCCTTTAAAATACACTCTGCCATCTATTGTTTCACGTCTTATGTAACCAAGAGCATCTATTTCTTCACCAACAAGTCTTTCAAGTCCAAACAGACAAGTTGCTACATAATTAAACTCCCCTGCCATACTACACCTCTTTTAACAAAAGATTGTGATGCCTTTTACAGCACCACAATATTAATTACTTCTTATCCTTGTTTTTTGCATCAAACAGATTTGTATATTCCTTAGTTGAGTTGGTAAACCTGTTTTTAACAAAGCGACAAACAAGTACAACAACCGAAACAACAGTATATATGATAACAAAAATAAAGGAAATTGACAAAACACTAAAGGCAGGATTCTGCATTGAGGCAAGATATTCTTTAAACATACTGCTTGTAAAGAATGAAAGT
>JAGBCG010000260.1 GCA_017938055.1 Clostridia bacterium | reverse complement strand
ATCTGTGCATCAAGCTCTGTTATCTGCTGCTCGTTTCCATTATTCTGCTTCAAATACAGCAAATATCCAAAGCGTGAACGAATATCCGAGATAAGTGCAAGTGCCTCAGGCTTCATTTCCATACCGTCTACTGCTTTATTATAATACACCAAGCCAAGCTCGCTGAGCTTATCCTTCTTTACATCCTGAAAATCAGTAACAGACATTTTTATCACTCCAAAAATTATTATTTATCTATGCAATAACTCGCAGTTTTCTGCAAAATCTCGACCTTAAACTACAACATTCGCACAATACCACATATTCCAGACAATTATATCACTTCTGCAAAAAATTGTCAATAAGTTATTCAAAAAATCACGAAAAGAATCATCAATTATTTGTTACTCATTTTTACTATTGCACTTTTTTCATTAATTTTAAAAAAAGTATGGAAAAAATTAAAAACACGTGTTATAATGTTTATATTATATATATTCAAGTGTGACAAAAACATGAGAATTTTTAAAGAATAAGGATGTATTTATGAAAATTATCATTTTCGGCTGCGGAAAAATCGGCAGAACTATAATTGAAAGTCTATTGGATGAAGGTCACGACATTGTTGCTGTGGACAGCGATCGCAGTGTTATTGACGAGGTAACAAACATATATGATGTTATGGGTCTTTGCGGGAATGGTGTTGACTCAAACACTATGGATGAAGCAGGCATTGAGGATACTGAACTTTTCATAGCTGTGACCGGTTCTGACGAGCTTAACATGTTAGCTTGCTTTCTTGCAAAAAAAATGGGTGCAAAATACACTCTTGCAAGAATCAGAAATCCTGAATACAATGACGAAAGTCTTGGCATGATGAAACAACATCTTGAGCTTTCTGTTGCATTGACTCCTGAAAAGCTTGTAGCTAAAGAGATTTTTGACAATCTAAGGTTTCCCTCTTCAGTCAAGGTTGAAACTTTTTCAAACAGAAATCTTGAAATTGTTGAGCTTCACATTGGCGAAAGCTCGCCCTTTGCAGGAATAACATTGTCAGAGCTTAGAAAAAAATACACTGAAAGCTTTCTTGTATGCTGTGTTTTGCGTGATGGCAACGCCTTTATTCCGGATGGTAATTGCAGACTTGAGGTTGGTGACAAAATTGGTCTTACTGCATCCCGTACCGAAATTTTAAAGCTTTTAAAGAGCATAGGCCTTCCCTCAAAGCAACCAAAAAGTGTAATTATTATGGGTGGCGGACGCATTTCTTACTATCTTTCAAAAATGCTTCTTTCTTCGGGTGTAAACGTAAAAATCATTGAACTTGACAAAAAGCGTTGCAGCGAGCTTGCCCTTGCCTTACCGGATGCTACTGTAATCATGGGTGACGGCATGAAGCCGGAGGTTCTGCTTGAGGAAGGAATTGACTCAGCTGATGCCTTTATTGCTCTTACAGGTAAAGACGAAACCAACATTCTTGCTTCATTCTTTGTTGCAGGACAAACTATGTCCACCATAATTTCTAAAATCAACAGAAGTGACCTTGCCTCCACTGCTGAAAAAATGGGGCTTGAATGTATTGTTTCTCCGCAACAGACAGTTTCAAATGTTATTTCAAGATATGTACGTGCTCTGCATAACTCTGTTGGAAGCAATGTTGAAACACTTTACAAGCTTATGGACGGAAAAACCGAGGTTTTAGAATTCAAGGTCAGCGAAGACTTTAAGTATACAGGCATTTCATTACGTGAATTGTCTTTAAAGAGCAATATTCTTATTGCCGGCATAATACGAAACAGAAAGCCAATTATTCCCACAGGTAACGACGTTATTTTAAGCGGTGACAGAGTAATTGTTTTAGCAACCGGTCACTTTCTCAGTGACCTTGCAGACATTATTCAGTAATAAGGAGCTAATATGAACAAAAAACTTGTATTCGGCATTACAGGACGTCTGCTTGAAGCCTTGGGAATAATAATGCTCTTGCCTATGGTTGTATCTGTTATATACAAGGAGCTTTCAAGTGTTTTTGCTTTTCTTGTAACCGCCTTTATTTCTTTTATCATAGGCTTTGTTTTAAGAGCTGT
>JAGBCG010000259.1 GCA_017938055.1 Clostridia bacterium | reverse complement strand
GGGAATCATCTGCATAATTGGACAGGCTATTGCCGATATTGCTAAAAAAATCGGTGTAAACGAAGAAAACGTCAAAATGCTGTTGCCGTGTTCGTTAATTGTTCTTTCAAATATCCTAACAAGCACAGGTATTTATCATAAGCTTGCAAAATACGCAGGAGCCGGAACTCTTGTACCAATCACAGGCTTTGCAAATGCTATTTGCTCGGTATCCATCGACAGCACATCTGAGGGGTATATCTTAGGAGTAGGAGCAAAAATGTTTACAATAGCAGGTCCTGTAATTCTGTACGGGACATTTGCAAGCGTAATTTACGGTATTGTATACTATTTATTTCAAATACCGGTTAATTAAAATTCAATTTCTTCCATATCTATTGCCGCATTTGCATCAAACCTTGTTCGTGCGGCAATTTCTTTTTTGTTTGAGCAAACCTTGCACACAATAATTGCCTTGTCATAGTCGAGTAAAACCTTAAATGATTTGCTTTGACATTTACATTTGATTTTCTTTTGCTTGTCAAGCTCACCAATGGCAAACATTACCTCTCTCATTACTGCAGTATCTGCCACCATAACGCCTGCATCCTTTGCATTCAGGTCCTCATCCTCAGTTTCCTTTAGCATTGCTCTTATAAGAGCACCGCTTGCATCTATTTCGTCATCTACCAAGTCTTCGTCATTACCTATAAAACAAATATCAAGTCCCGAAAAAGAGCAGGGAAATGTATAAATGTCCTTGCTGAAGAACATCTCGGATGAGATTTTATAAGGATGAGAGTGTGGACACATAAGACAGGGAACGGTCAGGCTCACAACATCTCCCGGAAGCATAGAAATTTCCATCTGAGATTTATGACACTGTATACACGTTAAATTAAATCTACTTTTTAGTCTTTCGGGCGTTACGTCAAAGGTAATAACCGCACCGCAGTAGGGGCAACGATAAGCCACTCTTGTTTTGTTTTTTGTATCCATTTATTTGCTCCTTTAGTTATAAGTAAACATTGTTAAGGCATCGTTCGTAATAGAACAAATACTGTTGAGCAATTCCTGCATATTGTGATGAAAAATGACTACAGGTTTTGTCCTTATAATATTTTTCAAGAATCTTTTTCACCCATACATCCACAGGAAAAGCATCATACTTGGAAAATCCAAAAAGCAGTGCACAACTTGCCACTTTGGGACCTATGCCTTTTACCTGCTGTAAGGACTGCATTGCGAGAGTGGTAGGTTGTGTTTTGATTTTTTCTAAGTCTAATTCACCAAGTGTTACGAGTTTTGCACAGTCATAAATATATTTTGCACGAAATCCTGTTTTTAAAGAAAATATTTTATCTTCACCGGCTTCGTATAAAGCTTGGGCAGTAGGGAAGGCGTAATACTCATCATCGCCACACCTAAATTTTTCTCCAAAAGCTCTTGACATGTTTTCGATAATGCCTTTTATTCTGGGTATATTGTTATTCTGACTGATAATAAAAGAACAAAGTGCTTCCCACGGGTCTTGACGAAGTATGCGTATGCCCGATGAAAAGCTTGCAGCTTTGAACAAAACCTCATCATCAGAAAATGTGGAAAGAATACTGTTATAATCCGTGCTTAAATCAAAAAAATTACTCCATATATTTTCAAAGTCATCACTGTTTGTGTTAATATACAGCTGATTGTCTTGCTGAGTAATTTCAAGATATCTGGAAAACGCAACACCGCAATATGTATTTTCCTTACTTTTGTGCCTGTTGAATCTAAAGCACTGACCGCAGTCAAATATCTGGGTTATATCAAAATTATTTGGTCTGTCAATAATGAATGTTTCGCTCATTATTCCTCCAAAAATATATTTACAAGTAGTTGTTGAATTATTGAACAAAAAATGGTAGCATATTGTAAAAGGAAGGTGGAAAAATTGGAAGAAAAAATATATACAATACCCGTAAATGAAGCATTTGACGAAAGTGACGGCTGTCCGTTTTGCCGACTCAAAAAAAAGCTTGAGGACACCGAAAGAGAGCTGATTATGGGTGCTTCAATGATGGAGCCTGATATAAGAATAAAAACAAACAAGCTCGGATTTTGCAAAAAACACTTTTCAAAAATGTTTGAAATGAATAACCGCCTGAGCCTTGCCTTGATGCTTGAGAGCCATCTTGATGAGGTTATGAATAAAACGATTATATGGAAAGACTCGATAATCGGCAAGGATAACACAAAGAAAGCATCTGAAAACATGCAAGCTGTAAAGGGCAGCTGCTATATTTGCGAGAAAACAGAGGAAAAGTTTGAAAAAATGATGCTATGTTCCATCATCCTCTGGCAAAACGGCAATGAGTTTAAGGAAAAAATGTCAAAACAGCCGTATTTTTGCCTTGAGCACGCTTCACTGTTTCTTGAATATGCCCGTGTAAAGTTAGATAAAAAATCCTTTGCAGTGTTTGCAAAACAGCTGTCTGATGTACAGTCAGCATACATAAGCTCGCTTAAAGATGATGTGTCGTGGTTTTGCAAAAAGTTTGATTACAGATATGATAACGAGCCATGGGGAAATTCAAAAGATTCTGTTGAAAGAGCTATAAAATTTCTGCAATCGGATTATTAATTTGCTTCTTGCTTTTCGCAACAAATGTCGTAGCAAAGTGCCATGAGAGAGTCACCCAGATGTACATTCTCAACGAATATCTTCTTACCATTTGTGACATTAATTTCCGCATTGGAAAAATTCCAGAAGCCCTTGACACCAACACTACAAAGCTTTTCAACCGTTTCATTGGCATACGCCTTAGGAATTGCAATAACGGCAATGTCAACATTGTTTTCAGTGCAGAAGTCTTCGATAGTCTGCACGTCGCTTACAACAAGTTCATTATACTTTGTTCCTATAACATCGGGGTCTGAGTCAAACAGCCCCGTTATTTTTATGCCTCTTTTCTCAAACAGCGGGTTATTTACAAGAGCCTTGCCAATATTACCCATACCAACAATGATACAGGTAATTCCGCTGTCAACACCTAAAATGTGTGAAATTTCAGAATACAGCGATTTTACATTATATCCGTATCCTTGCTGACCAAAACCACCAAAGTTGTTTAGGTCCTGACGAATCTGACTTGCGGTAATATTCATTTTTTCAGAAAGCTCTCTTGAAGATATACGCATAATATCGTTTCTTATAAGCTCCCTCAAATATCTGAAGTATCTCGGCAGTCTTCTAATTACGGCTGTTGAAATTTTCTTATCCATTTGATTTTTCTTATTCATTCTTTCACCCTTTTATAAAAAATAGTTTACATAATAATCCACATTTTCCACAGGGTTTTCCACATAAAAATCAAGGTGTTAAAAATTATGACTGTGAAATCATGGGATTTATTAAGGTTTTACACAGAGTTATCCACATTTTGAGTAATTATTTGTACTATGATTTGTAGAATTATGTAAATGAAAATATATTCATTTTATACTTGTTCAACGCTCATTGTGGCATAAGCATTCAGGCTTTCATCTGCTTCTTTTCCCGAAACTGTATACTCATAATACGCCTGAGCACCTATCATAACAGCATTGTCACCGCAAAGCGATAGGGGAGGCACATACAGCTTAACGCTGTATTTATCTGACAGCTCTTTCAGTGCATTTCTTATATGGCTGTTGGCACTAACTCCTCCTGCAAGTACAAGCTTTCCCGATTTGAATAAATCCTTGTCATTAAACAACAGTTCTATTCTTTTTACGATAGCCTTGACAACAGCATTTGTAAAGGAGGCTGCTACATCTGCTTTATTGAACGGGGTATTGTTCTGATTCAACATATGCAGATGGTTAATGCCAGCAGTTTTGAGTCCTGAAAAAGAAAAGTCATATGGACTGTCTTTAACGAAAGCCTGAGGAAACTCAATATATTTCTTGTCACCCTCATATGCAAGCTTATCCATTTTTGCACCACCCGGATATGTTAGTCCCAACAGGCGTGCAATTTTGTCAAAAGCTTCGCC
>JAGBCG010000023.1 GCA_017938055.1 Clostridia bacterium | reverse complement strand
TATAAACAGCATCCGCAAGTGCACAAAACACTAACAGAAGCGGCAACGTTCTGATTATTCCGCTTTGAGGGGTGTAAAGCATTGCACCAAAAAACACTATAATACCGCTTATCATCATTCTTATAAAAGCAAAATCTGCAGTGCTTTTTACGTTTCTATTTTCCATTTTCTGTTTTCTCCTGTTTTTGTAAATTGTAGAGCCTTATGCTTTTTACTGTTTTTTATACCACAGTAGGTACAGTTTACACCCTACCTTGAATTTTGTCAATACAAATCATTTGAAAGGACAGGTGCTTCAAACAGTTTAGGCAAGCTCTTTACACACTTTTTCGGAATGTGACACAATTTTTCTTGTTTTATTACGAATCAATGCATATCTTCTGCAAATCTTTTTGTTTTTTTCCTTACCAAGCACACCTATACCCATTAAAAATGCACCTAACAGCATAATCATAAAGCTTTCACCAAAGGAAGCACTAAAGCTTTCATATCCTCCCGCCCCACAAATAATAAGTACCATTCCCAAAACTATTGCTATATTAAATATTCTTTTCATTTTTATTCCCCCTTGCTTTATTTTACACTTTTATTATAAAGCATCAGGTGTACCAAAAACAGTACTTTGACTCGTTTGAATATTTATAATTTATAATTTATAAAATCAAAAAGCCACAACCTCGTTTATGGTTATGGCTTAATGATATTCAGTATGAATTGTTCAAACGCAACAAAAAGCTTAGTTAGCTCTTGTTACCTTATTTGAACGAAGGCAACGAGAACATACGGTAACTGTCTTATGAGTTCCGTTTTCTACAACCTTTACCTTACGGATGTTGGGCTTGAAGGTTCTGTTTGTCTTTCTGTGTGAGTGAGAAACATTGCAACCGAAAGTTACGCCCTTACCACATACAACGCACTTTGCCATTTAAAACACCTCCATTTATATGTTATCTTTTTAATAAACATTTTAATCTGCGGAAAAAGCCTTTCCACATGCAACGGTGGTATTATAACACATACTTTTGGAAAAATCAATAGTTTTTTCGATTTTTTTTGCATTTTTTTCAAATTTTCATTTTTTGCACAAAAACGCCTGATTTTTGGCTAAATTACAGGGGTTTTCAAAAGTGAAAAAAATCAAAAAAACAGCCTTTTTTGAAAAAATCACGATTTTTTGCTCATCTTTGCATAATTGCCCATTATTTTTTTTGTTCCAACCTTATCAAAAGCAATCTCATACATAACATCATTTGACATCTGCCTTTTGGACAACACAAATCCGTCACCAAAAACAGGGTGGCTTACGCTATCGCCAACTGAAAAAGTGTCCACAGCTACAGTTGATTTTTGCGACTTTTTAGGCAATGCTGTTGTCATGTCACGCTCTTTTTTCATTTTATTCCACGGTGCTTGGTCAGAGAATATATATTCTCTGTTTACATGTTTTTGAGATGTGAATCCACCATATCCTGAATACTCATTCATAAAAGCATTTCGAGCTTCATCCATTCTTGTAAAATATGCATCCTCGTATTCACAAAAGCTGCTATCTATTTCGTCAATAAATCTTGAACGTCTGTTGAACTCCGTTTTTCCATATGTCATTCGTGAGTTGCAGTGCAGCAAAAACAGACGTTTCTTTGCTCTTGTAATTGCAACGTAGCAAAGTCGGCGTTCTTCTTCAAGCTCCTCTTGGTCTGTTATAGACATTGAGCCGGGAAAAATATTTTCCTCAAGTCCCGCAACAAAAACACACGGAAACTCAAGTCCCTTTGATGAGTGTACTGTCATCATAACAGTTGCCGGTGCGTTTGGGTCATAATTATCAACATCAGCAACCAGTGCTACTTCTTCAAGAAAGCCCGAAAGTGTAGCTTCACTGTCATTTTCACTGTACTGCACAGCGTTATTAACAAGTTCCTTAACGTTATCAGTTCTGTCCTTGCCTTCTGCCTCATCAAGAGCTTTTAACATTTCAAGATATCCTGTTTTATCAAGCACCT
>JAGBCG010000258.1 GCA_017938055.1 Clostridia bacterium | reverse complement strand
TACTCCTAACAGCTTTATTAAATTTCTGAGTACTATCTGACTAGTCTGTGCATTTTCACTTCCGCAGCCTCTTACATACAAGCCCACTATTTTTTTGCCTACAGTTGCTCCCGCACATATTTCCATTAACATTCCATACAGAAACAATGCAAAAGGCATCATAACTATGCTTGCCACCATACCTGCCACAAAATCATTAAGTAGCGATGAAACAAACAGCAGCAAAAACACTATACCTACCAAAGCAAAGTCCACAATATACGCAAGACATCTGTCAAAGATTGGTGCAATTATCGAGGAGCTTTGAGTTGGAGCATTATAATATGGATTTCTTGACTGATATGCGTTTAACTGCGATATACCGGACTGCGATGTACCTGTCTGCACTCGTTCCTGATGTGCACTCATTCCGAGAACTGTTCTCATATCTGCCACAGACTGAATTCTGTCACGTGACAGCACAGCAAGCGACTTTTCTATACAGTATGAAAACATTGGCGGCAAATCAGGACGCAGTCTTGACAAAGGCACAAGTGTGTCTGTTCCTGCAACTCTCTGTGTTGACTCCATTGGAGTAACACCAGTGAATAGATGATAGAAGGTTGCACCCAGTGCATATATGTCTGTGAAAGGTCCCTGCTTTGACTTTACGCCATACTGTTCAATAGGAGCATATCCCATTTTTACAATAGTGGAAAGCTGCCGCTTTTCCTGATCCATTTCACGTCTTGCTGCACCAAAATCAAGTATTTTTACATGATTATTCTGTGTAACATATATATTATCCGGTGCTATATCTCTATGCATTATATTCTTAGCGTGTATATACTCAAGACCGTCCATAACCTGACTAAACAGAGTAAACCCGTTTTCATAATCAAGCTTTTTTGTGAAATTTTGTGTATAAGAACGCAAATCCACACCATTACAATATTCCATAACATAATACGCAGTATTATTTTCCAAAAAATCATCAAATGTTTTGATTATATTTGGATGATTAAGCGTTTTAAGAAGCTTTGCTTCTTCCGTAAAACGCCCGAGTACGTGAAGATATCGTTCTTTGTTTTCACTGTCAACATAAACAGTTCTTGTTTGTGAATCTCTCTGAGCATATGAAGCAGGAAAATACTCTTTTACTGCACATATTCCGCCCATTTTTGTGTCAAAGCATTTATACGTTATTCCAAATCCTCCAACACCTAAAGCGATTCCCACCAGATATCTTCCGCCGAGCATATTTCCGGGACGCAAGCAGTTTTTCTTTACATTATTGGGATTATAATTAAAGCCACAGCATGTACAAGGCCTGTCAGGTACCGGCTTTTCACAAAAGCAGTTATAACACAGACTATTATAATTCAATTATATCACTCCGGTAAGTAATCAGAATCTTACTTCAAATGTATTTTCAGGAGCTGCAAGATAGAATGTATCGCCGCTTCTGAGAAGCTGAGGTGCATGAGGAGCAAGCTTTGTTCCGTTGGAAAGGAATGTTCCGTAGGATGAGCCAATATCCTTAAGGTAGCATACAGTTCCGTCAAAAGTAAGTTCACAATGACATCCGCTTACGCCCTGTGTATTAACGGGATATGCAATTTCACACTTGGAGGCATCTCTACCGATTTTTGATGTACCTGATACTGTATATGTATTTCCGTTAAGTGCACCGCCACGGCAAACAAGTCTCATTGATGCAGGTGTCGCAACGGGTACTGTGTTATTCTGCACATAAGCACCTGCGTTAACGGGCTGAGAAGGAATTGCCTCTCCACCTGCCACGCCAGCTGCCGCCTTATTCTTCTTTTTGGAAGAAACAATTACAAGTACAACAACAAGGATGATAACCACAACAAGAACTGCCGCACCTATAATGATTAAAAGCATTGTATCAATGCCTGCCTTTGCATAGCTGAGCTTTTCGTTGTCAAGTACTTCCATGATTTCTTCTGAAGTAAGAACATGTCCCTTATATGCATCAACAAAAATACCTACAACCTCGCCCTTGTTATTAACTACAGGACAGCCGGCAGTAATTTTGTTTGTTGTTGCAGTTACTTCAAATACATCACAGTCATTTCTTCTGTCAAGCTTATTAAGAGAAATGCCGGGTCTGATAATGTCATAAGAGTTCTGGAGCCAGTTGATGTCATCAGGATAGCAAATGCCTCTGAGTTCGCTGTCTGTGGTAACCTTATTGGATGAAGCAAAAACAGCAGGAACAACTTCTGATGTTCTTTCAGGAAGTCTGAGAACAACTATTCCCATGTCAGCGTTGGAATAATGTACTGTTGCTACAACAGACTTATCTGCTTCAAATGAAAAATAAACCATTGCGTTTTTGCTTGATGCTGAATCAAGAACGCCGTAAGATGTGAGGATATATGCAGGATCCTTACCCTTCGGGCCGATTGCAACACCGGTTGCATACTTTGTGCCGTATTCGCTTATAACAGCTACAACACTGTCATCTGCGTTTGAAAATTTTGCTGCTGAAACACCTACTGCCATTGTGCATATCATCAACGCCACAAGACAAAGCATTCCAAAAAGTTTGCCGAGATTTGAAATTCTTTTCATTTGAATTTCCTTCCTTTCAAATAGTAATGTAATTTATTTTCTCCCGCACTTTATTACCATAACAGTCATATTATCCTGTCCCGGCAAACGTGCGTCAAGAACACTTGAAACAATCTGTTCACTTGCCACCTGAGCATCATATCTCACCAGATGATTTTTCAGCAAGTCCTGATTGATTGCGTTATATATACCGTCTGAGCACAAAACATAAATGTCCCCCGGCATAATCTTATATCCCTTAAGGCTGACATCGATTTCAGGCAAATCCTTTTTACCGACAAAGCTTACAAGGCTATCTCTCTGTGGGTCTTTAAATGCTGTTTCAAGCTTTCCCCTGTCATCTATAAATCTTCTGAAAAGCTTATTTTTATAGTCATGGTCCTCATTCATCTGAAAAAGGTAACCATTTCGATAACAATACAGTCTGCTGTCACCCACTGCAACCCAATAGATTCTGTTTTTAAAAAAGAATGCTATCACAAGCGTTGCTCCAGCTTTACTTGTTGCACCTGCACCATATTTAGCACACACATTTTCGTTTATGCTTTCTGCTATTTTTTCAAGCTGTGTGCTTATTTTTCTCGTAGGATTGAGAGCTTCAAATAGAGAAATACTGGTTTGCACCACATAATCTGCAACCTCTTTACCGTTTGTAAGTCCTCCCATTCCATCTGAAAGCACCGCAAACAGTCCTTTATTTGAAACTACATCCGAAGAAACTATATTTGAATATCCAAACGAATCCTCCTGATAGTTTCTCGCTCCCCTGTTCTGACAGTTTCCTGTTTTGATATATATTGATGCTCCCGGAGCAAGCCGCATCTCAACACCAATACTTGTTTCTCCTGCACCAAAAGACCCCTCGGGGAAATTTCTATTATTCATTCCGGAGTTATCCATCTTCTTCAATCACACTCCTTTTTGCCAAACCTTCATTGGCACTCATTCCTCTACAGTTGAGATGCCACCACAATTCCGATAATCAGTATCACAACAGCACACGCTGCAACTATTATCCCCTTTACAAGTCCCGAATTATCAGGCTCTACAGGAACATAATAGCCAAGATTATCATCAAATTTCATTTCAACGCCTTCAAGTCCTGTCGGTGCTACTACTGTGCCATTGAAAATTTCCTGCACGTATCCTTCTCCAAGGGGTGCATACTCGATATTAAGTGCAGACATTGCCTCAAGCACTTCCATTGCACTCTGATACCTAT
>JAGBCG010000257.1 GCA_017938055.1 Clostridia bacterium | reverse complement strand
GTACGAGATTTCAACCAAATCAAAGATTTGGGAAATCACGGAAAAAGTAACCAAAAGAACTTTATTTTGGCTGTCGCCACTGTTGAATGTTTTTTGGAAGCAAAATTCATTTTTGTTCAACTGCCTACTTTTCTTTTTTACAAAAAGATAGTCCGTGAGTCGTTGTTTGACTCACGGACGTTTTTACGGGCATCAAAAATCCGATGTTATCCAAGATTCCCTGCGAATATCGCTGTCGGGCGGTCCCGACACTTTCTCTTTACTGAAATTAGAAAGTAAGTAACCCACCCAGCCGTGGAAATGCGATGAAAAACCCTGCTTACGCAAGGGTGGTGTCCTAACTTGGGCTTTGTGCTACCAGCGTCCGCAGAATTCCGGTCCGTTTCCGACGCATACTAAGATGTTCGGGGAGCAGGAATAAAGGGGAGGTCTGCATCCTACGCCAAGGACATCGGACTCCAATTTTCAGATGTGGGTTTATAAGCACAAATCACACGAGAGGGGCAGGAAAATGACTTCAAAAACAGTATATACAGATAAGGTAAGAATTATTCCTCAGGAGTATCAAGGGCATCATGGTCGATGTCACCCATAAACTCATCCTCAAAAGCATCGGCAACCTTATCAAACTCATCATCGTCGTCGATAGTAACAAGAATTTCGTCGCCATCCTCGTCTATAACAAGCTTGAGGATAACATACTCGTCCTCAGTTCCTTCAACGGGAAGAAGAGCTACATATTTTACACTGTCTATTTCCATAGTACCGATCAGCTCAAAATCGCTTTCGTTACCATCTTCGTCTGTAAGAGTAAAAACTTCCTGTTCAAATTCAAAAGTTTCGTCTGCCATAATAAATCACTCCGTTCTTAGGTTAACTATATTTTAGCGTATTTTTTGGTTTCTGTCAATAGATAATCACGTTTTTCACGCAATTCTTAGTCCAAACAAACGACAAAAAGCACGAAATTGCGACATTTTATTCCTTAAAAGCCTCACCTTTGACCTTTTTCCAATACTCCTTGGCAGCCTGCTCGTTTTTATTATCTGCAAAATGATAATATACACGGTCCTTTATATCGTCAGGCAAATACTGCTGATAATAGTAATGATTTGGATATGGATGAGGATACACATAATCCTTGTTCTTGTTGGCAGAGGGCTGCATAGAATCACGGATATAGTCGGGCATGTGCTGACCCTTGCCGCTTTTAACATCCTCAAGTGCTGCAAAATAAGCGTCGTGTGAGGAATTTGACTTTGGAAGCGTGGCAAGATAAACAACAGCCTGTGCAAGACACAGTCGTGCTTCGGGAAGACCCAACTGCAAAGCATTGTCACAGCACGCCTTGACAACACAGACTGCCATTGGGTGTGCAAGACCAATGTCCTCCGAAGCAATTACAAGAAGTCTGCGGATGGGAGAAAGCAAATCCCCAGCCTCCAACATTCTTGCAAGATAAAACAATGCCGCGTTTTCGTCTGAGCCTCGTATGGACTTCTGAAAAGCCGATAATAAATCGTAGTGCTCATTTCCGTCCTTGTCCATCTTCAAGGCAAAGCCGCTTATTGACTGCTCTGCAAGGGAAAGGTTGATATTTCCGCTTCCCGCACTGTAGCATATTTCAAGAGCACCGATTGCTCGTCTTACGTCACCGCCGGCAGCTTTTGAAATGTAATCAAGAGCCTCGTTTCGACTTTTTTCGTCAAAATCCGTCTTTTGTTTGCTTTCGTCAAGAATTGTAACAGCACGCACAAGTGCTTTTTTTATATCCTCGCTGTCACAGCTCTTGAATTCAAAAACACTGCACCTTGATAGAACAGCCGGATATATCGAAAAATAAGGGTTGTCGGTGGTGGAGCAAATAAGGGTGATTCTGCCGTCCTCGATAAACTCCAGAACTGTCTGCTGCTGCTTTTTGTTGAAATATTGAATCTCGTCAATGTAAAGAAGTATTCCGGAAGAGCCGAAAACTGTGCCGGTTTCCCCAAGAACGTCCTTTATATCGGAAAGAGAAGCATTTGTGGCATTGATTTTCCTGAGAGTCATGCCGCTTTTGGCTGCAATGATGTTTGCAACAGTTGTCTTGCCTGTACCCGATGGCCCGTAAAAAACCATGTTCGGAACTGTTCCGCTTTGCGTCATTTTCATAAACAGACTGTCTGGTGAAAACAAATGCTTTTGCCCTACCACTTCCGACAGCTCTTTCGGCCTTATTAAATCTGCAAGAGGCATTTTCTCCCCTCCTAAGTTAGTTTATATGGATTTTTTTATGTTCCTTTTCTTGAAAGAAAAGGAACCAAAAGAACTTTATTTTGGCTATCGCCGTTGTTGAATATTTTTTTGAACTAAAATCCATTTTTCTGCATCGGCTTACATTCATAAAGAAAAACTCGCTTTACGGGCACTAAAAATCCAATACCATCCAAGGTTGCCTGCGAATACCGCTGTCGGGCGGTCCCGACACTTTTTCTTTTCAGTAAAGAGAAAGTAAGGAGAAAGTAGGTTAGGTTTGAGAAGGAATAACCTGACCGCTCATGAGCATATCGGCAAATTTTGCGATTTTGTCAACGTATTCACGCTTAGTGTAAAATTCGCCCACGCCGTTAATTACTGCATAGCATCTGAGAGTAGATTCGGTATAAAAGGCATAACGCAATTTTTCACCGTTTTTAAGCTCAATTTCAAATGTAAGATTATGCTCGAGAGTATCAACATTAACGCCCGCATCAATTTCAGAATATCCGTCAACACCTGTATTAACAAGAGAAATATAGAACTGACGGAATGACGGAACATGAATTTGCTTTCCTGTATTCTGCTCAATGACGGACAAATCCTTACCTGTGCCATTAGTGATGAAAACACGTGTTCCGCCGTTGGCTGTAAGAGTAATTTTTGCAACGTCATCTATGTTATGCTGGAACACCTTATTATGCACAAAATCAATATATTGATATTCCACAAAAGGAACACTTGAAAGCGGTACCAGCACTATTGTGTCCATATACGGACCGTATGCGTAATAGTAAACCTCTGCAGTTTGTGGGTCTGTTATTCTGTCACCAAAGGCAACGTAGTACAAGCTGTCACCCAGAGTATATTCAATACTTACAGAGGGCACAGCAAAGCCGTAATGTGACATAATTTCTTCGTAGTTTTCCTTTGACGAAACATCATATTCCACAACAGCCACACCTGAAAGACTGCAAAGCTTGTAGAACATATCATAAAGCGTTGTAGTGGAGAGAATATCTTTCTTCTTATTGTCGGGAGATACTATGCGGTGAAGCTGATTTTTAAGGCTTCCCACTCTTTCCTGTTCGGGAATAATTTCGCAGCTGAACAGCTCCTGTGAATCCTTATAATACGAAAGAGTATTGATATACATTGCATATTCTGTAGGAATACTGCGTGTGATAACAGGATTGAGATAGTAATGAACATCATTCTCAAAGACTGAGCTTGTGCTGTCCATAACGTATATACTGTTTTTATCCTTATGCTTCATGTAATAACCGCCGTTTGGAGTAACATTACCCATATATACGGTATTAAGGTTTCCCTTTTTGTCGCATATTTCAATTTTTATGGGATTCTGTGACATATCAAGCCCATAATCTGAAAGCTTTTCTGAGGGATTGCTGAGCTTTGAGTTAGCGAGCATATATCTTGCCTGCAAAAGCAGGGTTGAAATCTCATTGGAATTATAAAGATTATTCTTTGCCTGTTCAATAACAGCATCACCGCTTTGTGGGTCAATATAAACCTTGAAATATCCGTAGTCGTTTGTTACGGTAACATAGTCAATATCCTTTAGCTGTACTTCGGGGAAAACCATAGGATAATAGGTGATTTTCACGTCGTCTGCTTCAAAGGTGCAAAGAATGTCTTCACTCTCGCCTGCCTTTACATTGTGCCTGTTTTCAGCCTTTCCCGAAAGAACACTATTGATGTAGGTAATATTTATGCCCCTGTCCTTTCCGCTTACATCGGAAATAATGGCAAAAACCTCATCTCCGTCACCGTCAATGCGGTAAAGAGTCTGTTTTTCTTCTCCGCCAAGTGATTTTATAACAAAATACGCTGCGGCAAGAACACATGCCAGCACAAGTAAAATGATAATTATTCTTTTCTGGCGTGAAAGTAGTGTTGTTTTTTTGTTCATTATAAATACTTCCTCTTGATAAATACAACTATACCAATAACAGCAATGATAACGGGACATATTACAGCAAGACGTCTTGTCATGTTATCGCTTGTTTCTTTTGTAACAGTGATGGCATATTCGTCAATCAGCTTGAAATCTATGCTTGCAGCAGATATGCCGTCACTCATTTGTGAAATAGCACTTCTTAAAATATCAGAGTTTGAATATGCGGGAATGTTTAGGTAATTCAGGAAGCTTGAGCTTGAGCAAACAATGACGTCAGCTTTGCGTTCTACACCATCTATAAGCTTTGTATAACGGCTGAGAGTCATAAGTGGCTGTACTGCATGTGACTTTGCTGTTTTTCCGTCAAAGCTTACAGCTTTACCTGATGTGACAATTATAGGTGACACATCAAAATACGGGTCATTCTTGAAAACAATCTCAAGACTGCTGCAGTTTTCAAAACGAGGGTCTGACCTTGTTTGTCCCTGACTGAAGGACTTATGGATTTTATATCCGTTTGTGGTTGTGTCGGTGCTGTAAGAGCCGAAAAAGCCTGTACCGCCTGTACCTGCAATGGCATTTTCACTTGACTCAATAACACCACTTGCATTGTTTACCTTAACGCCAAAGTTTTCCTCGATAAGTGAATACAGCTCATCAAGCTCTGTTCCCGAATAGCCCGTAAAGAACATTATATTGCCGAAGCTTTCTATTACATAGTCACGCAAAAGCTCTATTTCGTTAACAGCCCCACCGCTTCTTCCCGAAAAATCATTTCTTGGCTCACAAACTATAAGCAAATCGTACTGTGAAAGCTCTGTTGAAGATGTTTTTCTAAGCTCTACGGTATCCACTGTAAATCCGTTATCCTCAAGGAAAACCTTAAGCACGTCATTAATCTGTTCGTTGTGTCCTGAAATAAAGCCCGCTTTGAGAGTACTTGAGCTGTTTGCCGTTACGGTAAGGAACGCATTTGTAAGTTTATTTTCGCCGTCAAAGGCAAAATGTC
>JAGBCG010000256.1 GCA_017938055.1 Clostridia bacterium | reverse complement strand
GGGCATATTTCTGATTATTGCTGCGTTGTTTGCGAGTGATGTATTTAATATGCAAACTCTCAACTTTTTGCTGACAAATGTAGCACAGGTCGGAATTATCGGACTTGTCATTGTGTTCCAAACAGAGCTTCGCTCGGTGCTTGAAAAGATGGGTGGAAGATCCATTATAGGAACTCTTAATAAGAGGTACAGTGAAAAGGTGGAGTCTTTGGAATGTATTGATAACGTGGTTGCAGCATGTGAGGATTTTTCAAAGGATAAAACGGGAGCATTGCTTGTTTTTGAACGCTATACAAAGCTTGGTGACGTTATCAGAACGGGAACTGTTATTAATTCGGATCCTGCGGTTTATCTTATTAAAAACATTTTCTATAATAAAGCCCCGCTTCATGACGGTGCACTTGTAATAAGGGATTTTAAACTGTGCTCAGCAGGATGCTTCTTGCCGTTGTCACAGAATGAAAATATTGTCAAAGATTTGGGAACTCGTCACAGAGCCGCTATCGGTATGAGTGAAAACTCGGATGCTGTTGTGGTTGTAGTTTCTGAGGAAACAGGTACAATCTCATTGGCTATTAACGGTGTTCTTACACGTGGATATGATTCAAAGTCTTTAAAGGACGCACTTGTTAAGTTTCTTATTAAAGAAGATAACAGTAAGTCCTCACATACATTTAAAAAAATTGGAAAAAACGCAAAGAGTAATTCTTAAGGAGGCAGGATAATGAACGAAAACGGTCACAGAATAAGACATGATATTGTCCCCAAAATCCTGTCAGTAGTTGCGGCGATAATTTTGTGGTTTTACGTAATTGATGTTCGTACAACAACAGAGGAAACAACAATATATGCTGTGCCTATTGCCATAAATAATTTTTCATATAATGACGGACTTGATATTGTTTCTGGAAAAGACTTTACGGTTGACGTTGAAGTAAGAGGAAAAAAGTCAGATATTTCAACAATGACAACAGATGATATTTATGCAAGTGTTGATATGAGCAGAATAGATTATGCGGGTACTCATAAAATGGATGTTGATGTAATATGCCTTAAAGGTGGAGTTACTATATCAAATAAAACTGTTTCTCAAATCAATGTAAATGTTGATAAGACCGTAGCGGATGTTGTGCCTATTGAGCCTGTAATGCTGTATACTATTGAGGAAGACGTATATGAGCTTGGCAATATTACACTTTCTTTTGAAAATGCTCACATTTCTGGTCCGCAGAATCTTGTTGAATCCATTGATAAAGCAAAGGTTGAAATTAATCTTGGAAAAATAGAGAATAATACTACCTATACAGGAAAAATAAAGCTTTATGATGCATCTGGAAAGGTTATTGACAGCCCATATATAAAGCTTGCACAGGACGTTGTAAAAGTTGAGATTCCTGTTTATAAAACAGAGCTAAAAACTGTTGTCCCTACTTTTTACGACACTAATTATGAGTATGAATATACTGTTACTCCCTCACAACTGTACGTTAAGGGAAGTGTAAGCAGTGTGTCAGGCTCTAAGAGTGTTATAACCGAGCCAATTACTGAAGTTGTGCCTATGCTTGCTGTTAAAAGACTTAATCTTCCTGACGGTGTATCAGCTTTCGATGCTAACGGAAATGTTATTGATACGGTAAGAGTCAATATTACTTCTGTTATAGATAAAAACCTTGAAGATAACAGTCAGGATAAGGCTGCTGCCAAAAAAGACGATGATAAATAAGGTGAATGTGAAATAAATTCGGACTGAAAGTGAGAAAAAGATGGTTTTAAAGAGAATTGCCCTTGTCAGAAATATAAAAGTGGCACTCACTTTTGAGAAGTCTTATGTTTTTGACGGCATTGCCATAGAAAAGGCTGTAAAAATTGCAGTTAAAAGTAAATATAAAAGTGCTATAAATCTCAAGAAAGCATTTGTTTATAAAAAGAGCATTGATGCAAGAGATAAGAATAAAATATTCTTTATTTATACTGTAGCCTTCCCCTTGAATGATGACATTAATGCAGCTTGTGATAACAGAGAAAAAGTTGATTTTGCCACGATAGAGCAGCCGGATTTTATCTGCAATAAGAAGCTTAGCAGTCCGCCTGTAGTTGTAGGGTTTGGGCCTGCTGGTATGTTTTGTGCTCTTGCACTTGCAAAGGCGGGTCTTGAGCCTATAGTCATTGAGCGTGGTGATGATGTTGATTCCAGAACAAAGAAAGTTGAGCAATACTGGAAAAGCGGAATTCTTGATAGCGAAACAAACGTGCAGTTTGGAGAGGGTGGAGCAGGCACTTTTTCAGATGGAAAGCTGTTAATACGTATAAGTGATAAGCTGTGCAGCTATGTTTTGGACCAATTTGTGCTTCATGGTGCACCTAAGGAAATTCTTTATCTTGCAAAGCCGCATATCGGGACAGATAATTTAAGAAATGTTGTAAAAAGCATTCGAAATGAAATAGTATCCCTTGGTGGGAAAGTACTGTTTAACACAAAGCTTACAGGAGTTGAAAAAGATTCATCCGGTGTTGTTAAAAGCATTAGTGTAAATTCAGGTGACAGCATTAAATGCAGTGCATTATTTCTGTGTATAGGTCACAGTGCAAGGGATACTGTGATGAAGCTGAAAAGCTCAGGTACGCTTATTGAACCAAAGCCTTTTTCTGTAGGTGTGCGAATAGAGCATCTTCAAAAGGATATAGATAACGCTCTTTATGGAAAATTTGCTGCATGTGAAAGTCTTGGGCGTGCATCATATACATTGTCAAAGAGATTCGATAATCGGGCAGTTTATTCATTTTGCATGTGTCCGGGTGGAATAGTTGTTGCCTCAGCGTCGGAAGACGGACAAATAGTTACCAACGGAATGAGTTATTTTGCAAGAGACGGAATAAATGCCAATTCTGCAATAGCTGTGTCTGTTGATACCGATGACTATGGTAAAACTGTTGAGGGTGCAATAGATTTTCAGGAAAGAATAGAAAGACGTGCCTTTGAAATTGCCGGAGCTGATGGTACAGCACCTATACAACTGCTTGGGGATTTTTTTGACGCAAAGTCGCTTAATGACCCGTCAAGAATTTTGCCCACATATACAGGTAAAACAGCCCCCAGGCGTGCACAGGATGTGTTTCCTGAATTTATTTGCAGAAATCTTGCAGATGGTATAAGGTGTTTTGACAGAGAAATTGAGGGTTTTGCTTGTTGTGATGCAGTTTTGACTTTTCCGGAAACAAGAACATCATCTCCTGTGAAAATTCCTCGTAATAATGAGCTTGTGGCAACGGGATATACCAATCTTTACCCCTGTGGTGAGGGTGCGGGATATGCGGGAGGCATTACAAGTGCGGCTGTTGACGGGTTAAGAGCAGCACTTGGATTTTTAAAAGAATAAAGAGAGATTTTTATGAATGCAATAGGTAAGGTAATACAGATAAATGACGACGTTGCAACAGTTGTTTGGCAACGAAGCAGCAGTTGTGAGTCATGTCATAATTGTAAAAACAGCAATACTTGCCATGTACATCTTGTTTTTGGAAATCAAAGCGAGAGCGTGCAGATAAAAGCACGAAACAAAGTGGGTGCAAAGGTGGGGGACAGTGTAATGCTTGAAACCTCAACAACAAAAACACTCCTTATTTCCGTTTTTGTTTTTATAATGCCGGTTATCATTTCGTTGATATCGTATTTTGTAACTGACAAATACTTAGCGGCAAGTATTTCGCCGGGTATTTCGTTGGTGGTAAGCTTTGTTGTGAGCTTTGTTTTGCTTGTAAAATTAATGAATGTATATGTTAAAAGAGATTTAAGCGTTAATATAGTAAAAATAGTGGAAGAGAGCGAATTATAAATTGAAAGAGAACATTACTAAGAACATATGGACAGTGGGAGAGGTTGACAAGGCTGCAGCCAGTACCATTGCCTCACAGCTTAATATAAAGCCGTTTCTTGCAAAAATACTTGTTGCTAAGGGCTTTGACACGGTGGAAAAGGCAAACACCTATTTGTCGGGTAATATCAAAGACCTTGCTGACCCCTTTCTTTTAAAGGACATGGACGCTGCTGTAAAACGCATAAATAGAGCCGTTGCCGACCATGAAACAATTCTTATTTATGGCGACTATGACGTTGACGGAGTAACATCTGTTGCGGCACTTTGGCGTTACCTTACCTTTAAGGGAGCAGATGTAATTACATACATTCCTGAACGTATCAACGAAGGGTATGGTCTTAATGTTGCGGCACTAGAAAAATTTGCAAAACAGGGAGTTAATCTGATTATAACTGTAGACAGCGGCATTACTGCACACGAGGAAATTGATTTTGCAAATTCTATTGGTATTGACGTAGTTATTACCGACCACCACGAGTGCAGAGAAGAACTGCCACATGCTGTAGCGGTTGTAAATCCTCACAGGCAGGACAGTGAGTATCCCTTTAGAGAGCTTGCGGGAGTAGGAGTTGTATTTAGACTTATTTGTGCTCTTGAGGACAATAAAAACCTGACAAATCTTTGTTCTAAATACAGTGACATTGTAGCTCTTGGTACGGTTGCCGACGTTATGCCTATAATAGGTGAAAACAGAATTATAGTTAAGCACGGTCTTTCTTGCTTAGTGAATACCAAAAACAAGGGACTTTGTGCACTTATTGAACAGACGTTTTCTGAACGAAAGACGGCACAGCGTAAAAATATTACTGCTTCCTCTATTGGCTTTGGTCTTGCACCAAGAATAAACGCGGCAGGAAGAATCGGAGATGTACAGAAAGCTCTGCAGCTGCTTATAACAGAGGACAAGCTTGAGGCAGACGAAATTGCACAGTATCTGTGTCAGGTAAACAGACAAAGACAGTATATTGAGAATCAAATATTTGAACAGGCTGTCGAACAGATAGAATCAACTCATGACTTTGATAACGATAAGGTAATTGTTCTTTTCTCAGACTGCTGGCACATTGGAGTTATAGGAATTGTTGCCTCCAAGCTTACTGAACGATATAAACTGCCCTCAATTCTGATTTCTGTTGACGGAGATATCGGAAAAGGCTCAGGCAGAAGCGTTAAGGGCTTTAATATTAATGAAGCTATATCATCATGTAAAGACTTGCTTATAAAATATGGCGGTCATGAGCTTGCCGCAGGTCTTACCATAGAAAAAGAAAATGTTGCTTCGTTCAGAAAAGCTATCAATGAATATGCAAAGAACAGTTTTGACTTTGATTCTGTGTGCAATTATATTGATGCGGATTTTGAAATAGATGTTAAGGATATTACTGTTGAACACGCAAAGGATATTTCTGCACTTGAGCCTTTT
The DNA here is from genome assembly GCA_017938055.1 of Clostridia bacterium. Taxonomy (GTDB): domain Bacteria; phylum Bacillota; class Clostridia; order Oscillospirales; family CAG-382; genus UMGS1387. Next base: position 1,775 of record JAGBCG010000256.1, on the reverse strand, counting down.
GGACTTCGCAATCCTCTGCCTGTGTTCTGCATTAAGGATGTAACAATAACTGAAATTTTTTCAATAGGTGAGGGAAAGCACTTAAAGCTTACCATAGAAAAAGACGGATATATTGCAACTGCACTTTATTTTGGAATGTCAAGAGAACGCTTTGGCTTTTCCGAACAGGATAAGGCAGACATAATGTGTAACATTGACCTGAATGATTTTCGTGGAACGCTGTCTGTTCAGGCAGTTATTAAAGATATGCGTATAACAAGCAGTGAAAACCGTGAAAAGCAGAGTCAGCAAAAGCTGTTTTGTGATATTTTGAATGGTAATGAATGTGTGCCCGAAGAACATTTTCCTCAAATGCTTCACATGCGTTCTGCGTTTCTGTTTTTAAAGAGCTTGCCGTATGGTTTTGATACATCATTTGAGCTGGATTTATGGAAATGTGCAAAGAAAATATCAAGTGATTATAATATCGCCTGCACTTGTGTTATGCTGAATATTATACTCAGGGTATTTGATGAAATGAAGCTTATAACTCTTGAAAAGGCGACCGATGAATGTGTAACGGTTACTCTGCTTAAAACAGAGGGCAAGGTCAATATAGAAAATTCACAATTTCTGCAGCAGCTAAGAAAATAATTACTAAGGACGGATTATTTGTGTCTGATTTTATTACGTATGAAAATCTCAAAGAATCACTGTTAAAGGCACGCACAAAATATGACTTTAACAAGATTGAAAGTGCATACAAATATGCCGAAATGCTCCACGAAGGGCAGTTTCGTAAGTCGGGTGAGCCATATATATGTCACCCTGTAAGCGTTGCATCAATAGTCGTTGAGCTTGAGCTTGATACAGATTCTGTGTGTGCGGCACTTTTGCATGATACGCTTGAAGATTGCAAAGAAAAAACAAGCGAACAGGAAATAAAGAGTAGGTTCGGTGAAACGGTATTTGATTTGGTTGACGGTCTTACCAAGCTTCCAAATGTGTATTTTGAGGACAAGGAAGAAGCAAGTATTGAAAATACCCGTAAGCTGTTTCTTGCGATGAATCATGATATCAGGGTTATTTTTATAAAATTTGCCGACAGACTTCATAACATGCGTACACTTAACGCAAAGAGCGAGAATAAGCAAAGACTTATTGCTCTTGAAACAATGCACCTGTATGCACCGCTTGCTCACAGACTTGGTGTACAAAAAATCAAATCCGAGCTTGAAAATCTTGCTTTGCAGTATCTTGACCCTATAGGTTATGATGAGGTTAAGACAGACGTAGAAAAAAGATATGGAAAAAACAAGGATTTTCTTAAGGAAGCAGCAAAACAAGTTAGGGATAAGCTTAATGAGGCTGCAATTCACTATAATCTTACGGGACGTATAAAGTCTATTTACAGCATTTATAAGAAAATGTATAACCAAAGCAAAAGCTTTGATGAAATATACGATTTTTATGCTATGCGTATTATTGTTGATACCGAGCTTGAGTGTTATACGGTTTTGGGTATGATACATGAAATGTTTAATCTTATGCCCGGACGCTTCAAGGATTATATTTCAACACCAAAGCCTAATATGTACCGTTCACTTCATACTACGGTAATCGGCCGCAACGGAATTCCATTTGAAGTTCAGATAAGAACATGGGATATGCATGCAGTTGCAGAATATGGTATTGCTGCTCACTGGATGTATAAATCGGGTGAAAGCGATAAGGAAAAGATTGCTGAAAAGCTCCAGTGGATAAAGACGCTTATAGAAACTGAAAAGGACGTTAGT
>JAGBCG010000255.1 GCA_017938055.1 Clostridia bacterium | reverse complement strand
GATGAGCGACGGCAGGGATGTTACAGAGTTTTTTAACAGGGGAGCACAAATTGCACTTGAAAAAGCAAAAAAGCATGGGTGCAAAGCCGCAATTCTTAAGGCAAAAAGCCCATCCTGCGGAAGCGGACAGGTTTACGACGGAACTTTTTCGGGGAATTTAATAAATGCAGACGGTGTTACGGCGTCCCTTCTCAAAAAAAATGGAATACAGGTGTTTACAGAAAATCAAACAGAGCAAATATTAAAATTTCTGGAGGAAAACAAGTGAAAACTGTTGTAAATTCAAGCCTTGTGTATGTGGAAAAAGACGGCAAATACCTCATGCTTCACAGAGTAAAAAAGCAAAACGACTTAAATAAAGATAAATGGCTGGGAGTGGGCGGAAAATTTGAATTTGGCGAAAGTCCCGAACAGTGTGCTTTGCGTGAAGCATGTGAGGAAACAGGTCTTACACTTGAAAGTATACGCTACAGAGGAATTGTCACATTTGTTTACGGAGATATTACAGAATATATGCACCTGTTTACAAGTGATGTTTTCAGCGGAGAATTAAAGGATTGTGACGAGGGCACTTTGGAATGGATAGATAAATCACTTGTTAAAAATCTGCCTGTGTGGGAGGGAGATAAGCTGTTTTTTGAGCTGCTTGAAAGAGAAGATGTGCCATTCTTTTCACTAAAGCTTGTGTATGAGGGTGACAAGCTTGTGCACAGTGAAACAAAAATTTATTAGTATTAAGGAAAATAAAAAGAGGTTGCAGCAAAATGATTTGTTACAACCTCTAACATATACAAAACGAACAATTATTCGTAGGGGACGATGTGGGCATCGTCCCGTTTTTTTGTGCAATTTTTCAGCAATCTTCCCTGTAAAATTTTTCGGCTATTTTAACACCGTCCATGCCGTCTTTTGCATAAAAGTCGGCGTTTATTTTTTTGGCGTATTCTTGGGTGAGAACAGCTCCTCCAACCATGATTTTACATTGTGGAAGCTGGCTTTTTAAAAGATGTATTGTTTCCTGCATTGCAGGAACAGTTGTGGTCATAAGTGCAGACAGACCCACAAGACGACATCCGGTTTTCTTTGCAGTTTCAAGAATAAGCGTGCTGTCAACGTCACGACCAAGGTCATATACCTTATAGCCATAGCTTTCAAGAAGCACCTTTACAATATTTTTGCCTATGTCGTGTATGTCGCCCTTGACGGTAGCAAGAATAACAGCCTTGTCACTTTCCGACTGCTTTTTGACAAGCTTTTCCTTGATTACCTCAAATGAGGCACTTGCAGCCTCCGCACTCATTAAAAGCTGAGGAAGAAAGGCTCGTCCTGCTTCAAAGTCGCTTCCTATTTTATTGAGTGCGGGTATTATTTTGCTGTTTATTATGTCAAGAGGATTTTCGTCGCAATTTATAAGCCTTTGAGCTTCGGATTTGGCTTTTTCTCTTAAGCCATTTATTATGAGAGAGGATAAATCGTAGGCGTCGGCGGATGTCTGCGACAAAGAATTACTTGATACATCTGTAGTGTCAAAGCTTTGTGCATAGCCTATGTAATCGGAGCATACTTTGTCATAACCATACAGAGCAAGAAAAGCAAAATACGCATCTGTCATGCCGGTGCTGAAGGGATTCATTATTGCAAGGTTAAGTCCGCTTTGAAGTGCCATGGTAAAGAAAGCGGAATTTATTTTTTCACGCAATGGAAGTCCAAAGGAAATGTTTGAAACACCAAGACTTGTATAAATGCCCATTTTGCGTATAAGCTTTATCGCTTGGAGAGTAACGAGTGCGGAAGACGAATCTGAGGAAACAGTAAGTGCAAGGGGGTCTGCAATAATGTCCTTTTTATCAATTCCGTACATACGGGCTGTGTCGATAATTTTCTTTGCAACATCGGCTCTTTTTTGTGCAGTCTGTGGAATACCGTCTTCATCAAGTGTCAGTGCTATAAGCGTGCCACCGTATTTTTGGATGAGAGGGAATATTGCTCTCATGCTTTCCTCTTTGCCGTTTACTGAGTTTATAAGAGGCTTACCATTGTAAATACGCATTGCCTTTTCAAGTACGGCAGGATTGGAGGAATCAAGCTGAAGAACGGTATCGGTGACAGCCTGTATTTCATATACTGCCCGTTGCATCATTACTTCTTCGTCTATTTCGGGAAGTCCTACGTTTACGTCAAGTATGTGAACACCCTTTTCCACCTGTTTTATAGCTTCGGAAAGAATGTAGCTCATGTCGTTTTCCCTGAGAGCTTCTTTTAGCTTCTTTTTTCCTGTGGGATTTATTCTTTCGCCGATAAGAAGCGGCTTTTGCCCTATCTGGACAGCGTGAGTGTAGGAGGAAATAAGGGTATGAGATTTGTATTCGGGAAAAGCATAGGGGATATGCGTTACTTTTTCCACAAGCTTTTTAATATATTGTGGCGTTGTTCCGCAACAGCCGCCTAAAATACATGCTCCGCTTTTTGCAAGAACAGCACAGCTGTCAGAAAATTCTTCTTCGTTTGTGTCAAAAACCGTTTTTCCGTCTTTAACCGTTGGAAGACCTGCATTTGGCTTTGCGATAATGGGGAGTGAGCTGTATTTTGCAAATTCTTCTATAACGGGAAGCATTTTATCAGGACCAAGTGAACAGTTAAGACCTATTGCACTTACTCTCAGACCCTCAAGCATGGCAATCATCGCTTTTGCATCTGCTCCTGTCATGAGCTTGCCAACGCTATCGTACACGTTGGTGACAAAAATGGGCAAATCACAACATTCCTTTGCCGCAATAACTGCCGCTTTTGTTTCAAGGCTGTCGTTCATGGTTTCTATCAGAATAAGATCCACACCAGTCTTTACGCCCTCTTTTATGGTGCTTGAAAAGATTTCTACCGCCCTTTCAAAGTCAAGATCTCCAAGAGGCTTTAGCAGATGTCCTGTAGGACCTATGTCAAGGGCAATAAAGGTGTTTGGACGCTTACAAAGCTCTCTTGCTTTTTTTGCGTTGTCAACGGCACTTTTTATAAGCTCTGAATAGTTTTGGTATTTTTCACAGTTTACACCAAAAGTATTGGTAGAAACAATATTACTGCCTGCTTCAAAATATGCCTTGTGAAGCTGTATTACAGCATCAGGATTTTGTATATTCCACATTTCAGGAGCAGTTGTGTCAGCAAGTCCCAAAGATTGCAGAACGGTGCCTGTGCCGCCGTCAAGAAAAAGACGTTTTGTTTTTATAAGCTCTAAAAGTTTGTTTTCCATTTTCTTGTTCCTTTCTGCAAGGAGATTATTTTGCCTTAATGCCCATTATGGCAGTGATAGATTTTTGAGGAGTCATGAGAAGTGAGCCTGTCAGGGTGATTCCAAGTAGCTTTGATGCGTCTAAAGCGTGTAAAATGTCGTGCTGAATTTCAAGGGATAAATCGCCATAGCCTGGAGAAAAACGATTCTTGCACGCAAAGCCCTCAGAAATAATACTTTGTGCCTTGTCGCATACACCTTCGATAAAAGCACTGTAAAAAGCATCACAAATATAATGACGGCTCTTTGAAATTTTAGATAACGCAACAAGATGTCTTTCTGCATTTATTCCTAAAGTTACAGCGAATATAAATGCCTTGTCACATTGGGAAAGATTTTTGTATAAATCAAGGCTTTTTACGTTCATAAAGCCAAAATCGCAAACGTGTTCCTCCAATAAATGAATGGGTACACATGTGTATGCACACTTCGGCTGGCATTTGTCAAGAGCTTCTTTAAAAAACACATCATACTGTGAAATATCAAAGCTTTTGTCAACGCCAAGCCTTGCACAAAGCTCTCTGTGGTTTACACAAATGCTGTTTTTGTCAATGTCAAGCACTGTAACGGGTAATGTGCTCATTTTAAAATCTCCGAAAGATTATTCCTTATGCTTTGTGCTACAAAGGGATTGTTCATGGAGTATACGTGTACTGCATTTACGCCGTTGGCATAAAGGTCAATAATTTGTTCTGTTGCGTAAGCAATACCTGCCTGACGCATGGCAAGAGGATTGTCGCCGTATCTGTCAACAAGACGTACAAAACGCTGGGGCAGAGCATTTTGAGAAATGGAAATGATTCTCTTAATCTGCTTTGCGTTGGTAACAGGCATTATGCCTGCAATTACCGGGACATTTACGCCCGCCTTTAGCAGACGGTACATGAAGTTGTAGAGAATATCGTTGTCAAAAAACATCTGTGTTGTAAGAAATTCACAACCGCTTTCTACCTTGATTTTAAGGCTTTCGATATCACTTTTACCGTCCTTGCTTTCGGGATGACTTTCAGGATAGCATGCACCGCCTATACAGAAAGAGCCAAATGAGCGAATTTCTGCCGTTAGCTCGCTGGCGTATCTGTACTGGGGATTTTCTATAGTCATGCCTTGCGGAATATCACCACGAAGTGCTAAAATATTCTGAATACCTCTTTGCTTTAAGTCGGCAAGAAGAGTATGTATCTGTTCTTTTGTAGAGGAAATACAGCTTAAGTGTGCAATGGGAGTCACATTCTTTTGTAAGAGTCTTGAAGCAATTTCGGCAGTATAAAGACTTGTTCCTCCTCCCGCACCATACGTCACGCTCATAAATGATGGCTCAAGCTCTGCAATAGCTTCTGTTGCCTGCATTACGCTTTCAAAATTGTCGCTTGTTTTAGGTGGGAACACCTCAAAGGATAAGCTTGGCTTTGGTGAAGTAATTATGTCTGTAATTTTCATAAAAAACACTGCCTTTCAGTTTTAATGACTTGACAACTACGTCGTCATGAATTGGCGTTGCCATGAATTCTCGCTTCGCTCCATGAATTGAATTGCCTTTATAATGCACGAAGTGCAATTCATTGAGTTTGCTTTGCAAACTCATTATACTACATCCAAACATCTTTTTCAATACAAACGCCGTTTTTTTTGGAAATTATTTCACATTTCAGCTGTAAAACAATGCTTCGTTATTTCTCACCGTTTTTGAGGTAACACTTCCAAGACCTGTACATAAATCCCAACCATCTGTTGCACTGTAGCGTGCGTTTGAGCCAAAAATTATGTCATAAAAATAATACTGTGGAATGTTATATGAGGTTTTTCCGGCAAGTGAATAGAAATATTCGTGTATTCCCTCATTTTTTACGTACGGATTTGATTTTGCTGTGCAGGCACATATTCCCGAAACACATGCACACGCAAGGCTTGTTCCGCCGGCACTTGTCCAGCCTCCTCTTTGAGAAACAAATATGCTTGCTCCGTATTCTTTTGAGCCGCAAAAGCTCACGTCAGGTACACCTCTTTTGCCGCCTGTAAGACTCTGTATAGGCTGAAAAATCCTCTGATATTCGGGTATATCAAATAAATCACTAATGCCAGAACCCGTGTTTTTCCACACGCTCTCGCTTATTCTCCTGTTTCTGTCATCCAGAACAAGCTCTGTTGCCCCAACACTTAAAACATGCCCACTTGTAGATGGGAAATCCGCCAGTGCCGAAGTGTTTCCGCAGGAAGCAACAAAAATAATTCCTTCATCCTGAAAAATGCTGTTACTCTGCGAAAAGCCCGCACTTTCCTGTGTGCCAAAGCACATACAAATAACGTCGGGACGGAGTGTTTTTGCGTATTCTACCGCCGAGAGCATACTATCAGTCAGGGCGTTTTGTGCAAACACGCACATTATCTGTGCACCCGGTGCAAACACGCTTATCCACTGCACGTCAAGGCTTGATTCGGTAATCCAGCTGTCCGTTGTAATCTGTGCTCTTCCCTGAGGATAAAAGACGGATATTTCAGGTACTTCAAGAGAAAAGCGGCGACAAAATTCCTCCACATTGTATTGTAAAGCTACGTTGTCAAAGGCACACACAACGGCAATTTTTATACCATCTGCCCGCATGCTGCTGTCAAACCCATAGACGTTGCGAAGCTGAGAAGGACTGTAGCCCTGCAATACCGTGTCCGAAAAAATTTCATCGGACATGTAGTGAGGAAGAAAAGAGCTTGTACTTAAAGGATACAATGGTGTGTTTATGTTCATTTTTAATCACCTCTGTTTTGAGAATATGGTGAAATGAACAAAAAAATGTGAGAAAAACAAAAAAACTCATTGAAAAACGGTTATTTTTGTGTTAAAATAAGTTGTTAAAGTGTAAAATCCCTAAAAATATTGTTATACGGAGGTATATCAAGTGACAGGAACAAACGCCATTGAGCTTAAAAGCATTACCAAAACCTTTGGCAGTGTTGTGGCAAACAAGGACGTAAGTCTGAGTGTGCGAAAAGGAGAGATTTTATCACTTCTGGGTGAAAACGGAAGCGGTAAGACTACCCTTATGAACATGCTTTCGGGAATTTATTATCCCGACAGCGGCGAAATTTACATTAACGGAGAAAAGGTTGACATCCGTTCCCCAAAGGATTCCTTTGATTTGGGAATAGGTATGATTCATCAGCATTTCAAGCTTGTCGACCTGTTTACTGCCGCTGAAAACATTGTCCTTGGCATGAAGGGCAAAACAAAGGTTGACATGAAGGCTGTAGTTGAAAAAATCAATGGTCTTTGTGAAAAATACGGCTTTGAGCTTGACCCCTACAAAAAGATTTACAACATGTCTGTTTCGGAAAAGCAGACGGTTGAAATCATAAAGACACTCTACAGAGGTGCAAACATTCTCATTCTTGATGAGCCGACAGCTGTTCTTACTCCTCAGGAAACAAGAACGCTTTTCAAGATACTCAAAAAGATGCGTGAGGACGGAAAAGCTATCATTATAATCACACATAAGCTTATGGAGGTACTGGAGCTGAGCGACAGAGTTTCGGTACTGAGAAAGGGTGAATATGTGGGTACGGTGAACACAAATGAGGCAACCGAGCTTTCTCTTACAGAAATGATGGTAGGCGAAAAGGTAACACTTGATATAGAAAGACCGGAGCCTGTAGACGTAAATCCAAGAATTATCATAAAGGACGTATCCTGCAGTGATAAAAACGGCATAAAAGTGCTTGACAATATAAATCTTACCGTAAACAGCGGAGAGATTCTGGGTATTGCGGGCATTGCGGGAAGCGGACAGAAAGAGCTTCTGGAAATAGTTGCAGGTCTGCAAAGTGTTGACAGCGGCAGTGTTACATACTGTCCTCCCGACAGCGACAAGTGTCAGGAGCTTATCGGCAAAAGTCCGTTACAGATAAGAAATCTTGGCGTTGCTCTTTCCTTTGTACCTGAGGACAGGCTTGGTATGGGTCTTGTGGGAAGCATGGGTATGACAGGCAACATGATGTTAAGAAGCTATCGTAGCGGTACTAAATTCTTTACCGACAGAAAAAGCCCCAAAAAGCTGTCCGAAGATATTGTAAAGCAGCTTGGCGTTGTAACCCCCGACATTTCAACTCCCGTAAGACGTCTTTCGGGCGGTAATGTGCAAAAGGTGCTTATCGGACGTGAAATTGCCGCTTCTCCAACTGTTCTTATGACGGCATATGCAGTAAGAGGTCTTGACATCAACACGTCCTACACCATATATCACCTGCTTAATGAGCAGAAAAAGAAAGGCGTTGCCGTGGTTTACGTAGGTGAGGACCTTGACGTACTGCTTGCCCTTTGCGACAAAATCATGGTTTTATGCTCGGGAAGAATAAGCGGAATTGTGGATGCAAGAAGTGCCACAAAGGAACAGCTTGGTCTTATGATGACAAAGCACTCTGAAGAAACGGAGGTCGGCGATAATGACAAATAATTCGGTACATTCAAAGTCCTCTCATTTAAAAGAGCCTTTGATACGTGTGGCAAGACGAGAGGGCACCTCAAAGCTTGCGGCGTTCTTTATAAAGCTTTTGGCTATAGTACTTTCCTGTGTTGTATGCCTTGGCGTGATTTATATTCTCACAGGCTCCACTCCCGACAAGGTTGCAAGTGCAATGGGCGGTGAGCTTTTCGGCTTTGGCACACGTCAAATGAATAACATTATGAATGCTTATTCCTCAAGTCCTCTTGAAGGATTTTTCAGAGGTCTTCTTTCATCAAAACCATTTTGGAGAACAATACGTGACGCAATGATAATGCTTTGTGTTGCAATAGCTCTTACTCCTGCCTTCAAAATGCGATTCTGGAACACCGGCGGTGAAGGACAGATTCTTATGGGTGGTCTTGCAACGGCAACGGTTATGATTTTCTGTGCGGACAAGCTTAGTCCCGCTTTGCTTATAATTGTTATGCTGCTTGCAAGTATTGCAGCAGGTCTTGTGTGGGGACTTATTCCCGCAATATTCAAGGCTAAATGGAATACAAACGAAACGCTCTTTACCCTTATGATGAACTATATAGCAATTCAGCTGGTACTGTTCTTTAATATTATCTGGGATACCACGGGCGGTGCAGGCTACATAGGTATGATTAACAAGGAAACCCATGCAGGCTGGTTCCCAACCGATATCGCAGGGGGATTTTTAGGAACGGAAAACTATATTATACATCTATTGACGGTAATTGTCCTGACAGTGCTTGTTTATATTTACTTAGGCTACACCAAGCACGGATATGAAATTTCAGTTGTTGGTGAAAGCGAAAACACCGCAAGATATGCAGGTATCAGCATCAAAAGGGTTATAATCCGTACTATGTGTATTTCAGGTGCTATTTGCGGACTTGCAGGATTTCTTTTGGTTGCAGGCTCAACTCACACCATTGCAAAGGATACAAGTGACAACCGTGGTTTTACTGCTATAATCGTTGCATGGCTGTCAAAGTTTAATCCTTTTATGATGATTTTTTATTCTTTCCTTATTGTTTTTCTCAGTAACGGCTCAAAGGAAATTGCAACTCGCTGCGGACTTAATGAAGCAGCATCAGATGTGCTTACGGGTATTGTCCTGTTTTTCATCATAGCAAGTGATTTCTTTATTAATTACAGGCTTGTGTTCAGACATAAAACAGCAAAGGAGGAAAAGTAATGGAATTTATTATTTCTATATTAAAAGCCATGTTTACGCCTGTGTTCTTCAGCAAGGCAGTATCTCAGGGCATGCCTCTTTTGTTTGGTGCAACGGGTGAAATTATTACAGAAAAAGCAGGTCACCTTAACCTTGGTATTCCGGGTATTATGTACATGGGAGGTATAGGCGGCATTACGGGTGCTTTTATATACGAAATGAGCGTTGAAAATCCCGTAGGTGCAGTGGGTGTTATAATTGCAGTGCTTTCGGCTCTTTTGTTCTCGGTTGTAGGAGGACTTATCTACAGCGTTCTTACAATATCACTTCATGCAAACCAGAATGTAACAGGTCTTGCCCTTACCACTTTTGGTGTGGGACTTGGTAACTTCCTTGGCGGCTCGCTTTCAAAGCTTGCAAACTCCCCCGGTCAAATCAACGTAAAGCTCACAGGTGATGCTTTCAGAACAACGCTTCCGTTCCTTAAAGATTTAACGTCAAAAGGCGGATTTGTGGGCGGATTTGCTCAAATGTTTTTGTCCTATGGATTTCTTACGTATGTGGCTATTATAGTTGCACTTCTTGCTGCGTACTTTTTAAACAAAACACGCTATGGACTTGCACTTCGTGCTATTGGAGAAAGCCCTGCAACAGCGGATGCAGCAGGTATAAACGTAACGCGATATAAGTATTTTGCAACATGCATCGGTGCGGGAATTGCGGGACTTGGCGGTCTTTACTATGTTATGGAATACTTCGGCGGTACATGGCAGAATAACGGCTTTGGTGATAGAGGATGGCTTGCGATAGCTCTTGTTATCTTCGCTTTATGGAAGCCTGTGCGTGCTATATGGGGCTCTATTGTGTTCGGTGGTCTTTATATTCTTTTCGCTTCGGTAACTCTCTCCACTGCCATGACAGAAATTCTCAATATGTTGCCTTATCTTGTTACTCTCATTGTTCTGATTGTATCAAGCTTTAGAAAAAAGAGAGAATATCAGCCTCCACAAAGCCTTGGCCTTTCCTATTTCCGTGAGGACAGATAAAGATTTTGTCATTCCTAATTGAATATTGTACAAAAATGGGACGATGCTCACATCGTCCCCTACGGTCTGTCATCCTGAGCGAAGGCACATAAAGTGCCGTAGTCGAAGGATCTGCACATCTTTGCTTTCTGCACAGGCAGTGGCTAATTGCAATTTTTTACGTAACAGATTCTTCGACTTCGCTTTGCTACGCTCAGAATGACAATTTTAAGTTCAAAAAAAGCAGTCCTGACACCGCCGTTTGGTGTCAGGACGTTTTTACGGGCATCAAAAATCCGATATTATCCAAGGTTGCCTGCGAATACCGCTGTCGGGCGGTCCCGACAATTTCTCTTTTTAGTAAAGAGAAAGTAGGGGAGTAAACTTTATTTAAATTTCAAAGTCAATAATCTTGCACTTGCCGTCAAAAAATTCTTTTTCACGGTTATGACAGGAAAGAATGATTATTTGAAATTCCTCGCTGAGAGTCCACAGATAATCGAGGGTGCTTTTAAGTCTTGTGTCATCAAGATGACTGAAAGCATCGTCAAACACCAAAACCGGCTCTTCCTTATACAAAAACTTGCAAAGTGCAATTCTCAAGCTTATGTATGCCGCCTCACGTGTTCCCGTACTGAGATAACCTGCATCACGCGGCAATGACGTTTGTTCATCACCGAACGACAAACTCATTGTACTATTGGTATAAAGATTGCTGTATTTGCCATGAGTAATTTTTGAAAACAAATGTCCCGACTCGGCGGCAATAAGGGGTGCTGCCTGTTTTTTCATACTATCACAGGCATTTTCAAGGGTGGATATTGCCATTTCAAGAGCCTCGTGCTTGTTTTTCATTTCATCACGCATGGCTGTAAGAGATATTATTCTACTCTGTATTTCTGCAGGCTTTGGAAGTGTTCCTGCAAGAACTGCCGCTGTTTTTTCAAGCTCTCTTTCCTTTACCGACAGTGCCTCATTTGCCTGTGTGTAGAAGGCAAGCTCACGCTTTATAACAGCCTCATCACGCACTTCAACGGTACTGTCATAAGCTTGTGCCTTGCTTTCAAGCTCGTCAAGATTTACTGAGCTTACATAGGCAGTGTATGCCACTCTGTCACGCTCACACTTTGCTTTAAGGGTGTCTTTTGTGTCAAGCCACACCTTAAGCTTTGCAAGATATTCCCTTGCAGAATCAAAAAGAAGCGGATTGCTTTGATCAGTTTCAATGCCGCAAAGATTTGCTTGCTGAGAAAGCTGACTGTACTTTTTTTGAAGATCGTTTTCTGCCTGAATACGCTTCTGGACAGCATTTTTCAGAATGTCCCTTGCACTCTTTTCAACGCTTCTGAACGAGGAAACGGACAACAATGCCGCTTCAAGCTCTCTTTGACTATTGTAGCCATATGTTTTACAAAGCTGTGCTGTTTTTCTTTTAATACCCTGTCTTTTTACAAAGAACACAACTGCAACAGGTATTGTAATCAACAACACTGTAAAAAGAACGCCAAGAGCAAGATATTTCTTTGCCTTTGAACACAGCTCTGAAAGCTGTGTCATTACCTGTTCTGCCGTGTTGCCGTTTTCTTCAAGACGGGTGCTTAACTGTCTTTGCTTTTGGTCGGTATATACACTTTCAACGTTCTTTTTCGCATTTTCAACATCTTCCGCACCGTCCTTTAAGGCAGCATTATCTGATGCAATACCCCTTAAAAGCTCATCAAGAGCTGCCGCAAAGGCTTCATCCGGCATAAATGTGCCGTTTTGCATAGTCACAAGGTGCTGCTCAAAGGCGTCCTTACTGTCACAAGCCTCACTTTTTAGCCTCTGTGCCTCAGAAAGCATATTCTTTGCCTTTAAAGCCTCAAGGTTTTGCCACTCGCTTTCAAGTCTGTTCTTGTGAGAAGCATTAAAAGCTATTTTGTTCTGAAGCTCTCTTAAATTGTACTCGGCACTCATCAGCTCCTTATGACCGCCTTGCCATTTTTCAAGACTTTTTTCAAGCTCGTCTATTTCACAGGAAAGCTTTGCAATTTCTCCGCTTTTCCCGCTTTTTCCAAGATAATACTTGCGTAAAGCATCAAGCTTTTTCAGTGCTTTTGAGCTGTCAACTCCCTCGTCGGCACTGTACACCATATTGCGTATTGCCTCGTCAAGCTCTCCCGAATCCGAAAAGCTTACACTGCTCTCGCCGATAAATGCCGTCTTTTTAAAGCTTGCTTCGTCAACGCCAAAAAAATGCTGTCCCGCTTCAATAATGTCAGTGGGCATACCGTCGCTGTCAAATACACCGCTTTGATTTTTTGCCGAGGTCTGTCTTACAGCTCTGTAGCTTTTGCCATCCTTTGAAGTAAAATACATCTCCCCGCCGCAACGGTCTTTATCCCAGGGCATGTACTTTTTCTTGGAGTTTTCCGTCAAATCACCGCTTCGTGAACTTGAAAAACCATAAAGCATGTATTTTATAAATGAAGCTATACTGCTTTTGCCCGCCTCATTTTTTCCTGTTATGACAGTAACTCTCTCGTCAAGCCCGATGCTTACATCCTCCAGCTTTCCAAAGCTATCAATCACAAGCTTGTTTATTTTCATGAAATCTTCCTCATTCTTGACCCGGCTTTTCAAATATATCCTCAAGGTCTATATCAAAGCCTGCTTTTTTTGCTTTTTCGGTAATAGTCACGCCGCTTCTTTGTGTGCCCGAATTCTTTTGTGCCTGCTGATGTGCCTGTTCAAGAGTGGTTATTCCCTCATTATGCCAGCCTTCGATAATTTTCGACATATAAGGCAACGACGGTTTTGCTATTAGTGCTATAGTTCTTTCATAGGCATAGCTAACAAGCTCTCTTGAAGTGCAAAACTCGCTTTCCCACTTCTTTACTATCTTTTCTTCTGCTGCACTCAAGGCTCTGTCTGCAGCACCTATAAGCTTTTTTATAAAGGTTGCGTATTCCTTATATCTGTTTTTTGCCGCAAGATAGCTTTCAAGCTCCTTATAACTTCTTACTCCGTCGTTATGTATTCCCTCTGCCGTTTTTACGATATATCTTATCTTCTTTTTGTCTTCATCCGCACAGTGTGCCGCAACACCCATTATCACATCACACTGCATTCCAAGACCGTCGTACAGATACAGCAAATCCCCTTGCTTTGCACTGTTTAACAGCTCTCCTGTAACGCTCTGTATATATTCCACAAGGTGAGAAAAATCACTGTCGTTTTTACGCATATCCGCAATTTCAAGAGTGGAATATCCCTTTTCCGACTGGGCGTGCTTTGTTTTGTCAGGTGTCTGACAGGAAAGGGGAGAATTTTCTGTTCTTGAATCCTGTAATGTTTGCTCGCTGTCGCTTATAATTCCCGCACCACGCCAGTAAGCTATGGCGGACATAATGCTGTCCGCCGACTCACAAAGCTCACTCTTTGCCATTTCCACCGAAAAATCGTCCTTTTTTGCAAAAAGATACATCAGCACCTTAAGCTCTGATTTTTTTGCATTATTCACGTATTCCAATGCCTTTTTGGGCATTAAAAATACGCCGTCCGTTTCTTTGTTAAAATACATACCCCTAAACCTCCATGATTATTGGTAATATCATGGGTTTACGCTTTGTAATTGAATAAATATAGTTTGTAAGCACGTCCTTAATTCTTCCCTTGATAACATTATATTCGCTCACACCGTCATCAAGGCACTTTTCGAGAACCTCCTGTGCTTTATGACGCAGTCCGTCCATAAGCTCCTCAGACTCCTTGACATATACAAAGCCTCTTGAAACAATATCAGGTCCCGACATAATCTGCATGCTGTCCATATCTATACTGCTCACAACTATTATTATACCGTCCTCAGCAAGATGTCTTCTGTCACGAAGCACAACGCTTCCAACATCTCCAACACCAAGTCCGTCAATAAGCACCTTTCCTGACGGCACTTTCTCTATAATTCTGAATACGTCAGTGCCAATTTCAAGACAGTCGCCAATTTCTGCAATACATGTATTTGTGACATCTATTCCCATATCCTTTGCAAGCTGGCAATTACGCTTTAAGTGTCTGTATTCGCCATGCATTGGCACAAAATATCTGGGCTTTGTCATATGGATAAGAAGCTTTAATTCCTCCGCACAAGCATGTCCCGAAACATGCACGTCTGCAACCTCATCATTAAGCAATGTTACGCCCTTTTTAAGCAGTTCATTTGTGATTTTGGTTACATCCTTTTCATTTCCCGGTATAGTTGAAGCAGAAATTACTACCAAATCGTCCTCGCCAAGCGTCACCTTATCGTGTTCGGAAAATGCCATTCTGGACAATGCACTCATAGGCTCGCCCTGTGTTCCTGTTGTTACTATGGTGATTTCTGAGGGCTTAAAGCGTTTAGTTTCGTTAATGTCAATAATTGTTCCCTCAGGAATATCCATATATCCATACTTAACTGCCGCATTGATAATAGTTACCATGCTTCTTCCCGACAGCACAACCTTTCTTCCGCACTTATGGGAATAGTCGATTATCTGCTGTACACGGTGAACATTGGAGGAAAATGTTGCAATAATTATTCTTTTATCAGTATTGGACAGAAAAATTTCTCTTAAAGAGTGACCTACTGTTCTTTCGGACATGGTATATCCCGCACGCTCGGAATTTGTTGATTCCATAAACAATGCAAGCACGCCCTCTTTGCCTAATTCTCCAAAACGTGCCAAATCCATAGGCTCGCCCTGAATGGGTGTTAAATCTATTTTAAAGTCGCCCGAGAACAGCAATGTTCCTGCCCCTGTGGTTATGGCTATTGCACAGGCATCGGCTATAGAATGATTTACATGAATAAACTCCACTGAAAATTTTCCCAGTTTTATTTTATCACCCGCATTAACCTGATTAAGTGAAGCAGACTTTACAAGTCCGTGTTCTTCAAGCTTTGACTCAACAATACCCAGTGTCAAAAGTGTTCCGTAAACAGGTGCATTTACCATTCTCAAAACATAAGGAAGTGCACCTATATGGTCTTCGTGTCCGTGTGTAAGCACAAAGCCCTGAAGCTTGTGGGCATTTTCCTCAAGATATGTGGTATCGGGAATTACAAGGTCAACACCCGGCATACTGTCGTCGGGAAAGCCTATTCCGCAATCCACAACAAGCATCTGGTCTTCATATTCCACAACTGTCATGTTCTTGCCGATTTCTCCAAGACCTCCAAGAGGTATTACCCTGAACTTGGACAAATTCTTTTTCTTTTGCTCACCGGCATTTCTGTTTTTGCTCTTATTATAATGCCATGTAGTGCCACTTGTGGCTTTTGCATTATTGTTTGACAAATATATCTCTCCTTTCCTGTTTTTGGTATTTATATTCTTTCCCGTTTCGCCACGGGTTATTTACTTAAAAGAAATCTGCTACAGGTTTTAGCGGCTGTGTGGTTTTTTCACATGAAACGCAAGTCAGCACCGGACCGTTTTCGCTCTTGTAAACCCTGTGCTTTTCCATTGAGATTTTAGCTGTAAGGCATACCCATTCTCCCTGAGCAAAGTCCATAGCATTTGGATTTTTGCACAGCATGCCCTTAAAAGCAATATCATCTGCACAGCAGGTCATAATTTGTCTGCCCACAATCATTTCAGACTTTACGTTAATAAGCTTGTTTCTGACAACAAGAGCTGTAATTTTCACGGTTTTGCCGATATAATCCTTTGTGTTTTCAGCAAAATCACGGTACCACAGACCATAGTCCTCGTCCGCAATTTCGATAATGGGAGCGTTTTTGTCAAAAGGCAGCGGATCTTCAATATCATCATATTCCACAACGCCGTCGAAATATTCATATGCAATCTGAGCACGTCTTGAAACCGAGCGAACAATCTTGTGAATTGCCATTTTGTCAAAATCCTTTTTTGCCCTGTTAAACACGCACATTTCACAGCTTTTAAGCTTGTCGCCCACAAGTGAACGCATATTTGCATTGTAGCTTTCAAAGCTGCCAGCATCGGCAAACATCATTTCCTGATATACAAGCCAGTTATCCGGAAGTGCTGCATAAAGCTCGTCAAGCATCCACATGCCGTTATATTCAATTAGTATACGCTCAGCTTTTGAGTCTGTTGCAGCCTTATCAAGATATTGCTTTGTGAGCATAGTTTTGTCTTCCACAGTGCAAATTGTTACGTTGTCGCCGGGGAAAAGGTCAGAATTGTATTCCTCCTCACCTTGCTCACATACTACAAGCAGTATCTTTTCGCCGTTATTGAAATTTGCATCCTCCAGCGTTTCCTGAATGAACTTTGTCTTGCCCGAATCCAGAAAACCCGTAAAAAGATATACAGGTATTTCCATATTTATTACCTCTGTCTTAATGTCAAAATTTAAATTTCAAGAATTATTCAAACAAAGCCTTAATTTTTTCTTCATTAAGCTTTGAGCCTATAACACATATCTTGCCTGTTACATCCGCACAGCCTGTGCGTACATCCCATGAGGATGGAACATAGTCAAAGTGAATCCATGAGCCGTCGGGAGATTCTACAATGCCCTTTGCCCGCAATACAAAGCCGTATTCTTCTTCGTTGGAAAGCTTTTGCATAAAGCCTTCAATCTGCTCTTTTGTATACTTATGAATTGTTTCAATTCCCCAGCTTGTAAATACTTCATCGGCGTGATGATGGTGGTCGTGGTCATGGCAACCGCAGGTACAGTGCTCGTCATGCTCATGATGATGTTCAT
>JAGBCG010000254.1 GCA_017938055.1 Clostridia bacterium | reverse complement strand
GTTTTGTAGTCTTTAACATATTTTTTCAGGATATTGACATAACACACAAATAAATGATATAATAGTAAAGAAAAGAGCTTCTTTTGAAAAGAAGCTCTTATTTTGGAGAATGCAGAAAAGACGATTATTTATATTCCTGTGAATTCTTAGCATTGTTATTATTGCTCTTGCTATTATTGTTCTTGTTTTCTTTCTTGTTGTCATACTTATTTTCGTTCTTGTTGTCATTCTTGTTTTCAGCCTTATTTACGTAAAGCTGATTATTGTTGGATTCGTTTGATGAATTGTTTTTTGAATTTTTGTTAGACATTGTTTTTCTCCTTTACTGTTTGGTAACTATAGTTTTTGCCTTATTTCTTAAAAATAATACACTTTGAAAGGATTTTACATATGAAATTTTATCCATTAAAACTAAAGCCTGTTACAAAATCCATTATTTGGGGCGGACACTATCTTGAAAAAAACTTCGGCTACAAAAGCGACCAGGACAATATCGCTGAAGCGTGGATTACCACCTGCAGACCTGATGGTGTAAATATTATTGAAAACGGCTCATTTGGCTGCGTCACACTTGACAGCTACATACAGCAGGTAGGCAAGGAAAATGTTTATGGTAATTTTGACAATTTTCCGTTACTTATAAAGTTCATTGATGCAAACGACAAATTATCCGTTCAAGTTCATCCTGACGACGCTTATGCAAAGGCTAACGGTCTTGATGCCGGAAAAACTGAAATGTGGTACATTGTCGACGCAAAAGAGGGTGCGAGTCTTGTTTACGGTCTTCGTGACAAGGTAAAGCCTTCGGCAAAGGAGCTTATGGAATACAACGAAAAGGGTATTCTTGCCGACAAGCTCAACTTCGTTCCTGTAAAAAAAGGTGACTGCTTCTTTATTCCAGCAGGTCTTGTTCATGCCATTGGAGAAGGCATTGTTATTGCAGAAATTCAGCAAAACTCCAACACCACCTACCGCATGTACGACTACGACAGAGTAGGAAAAGACGGAAAAAAGAGAGAGCTTCATATTGAAAAAGCCGCTGAGGTTATAAAGACAGAGTTTGACGGTAATTTTATTTCGGGCAAGGTTATTGACGAATCAAAAACAATTCTTTGCGACTGCGATTTATTCCTTGTAGAAAAGCATCTTATCTGCGGCAAAGAGCTTAAAATCGGTGGTGGTCTTATGAAAAGCATTATATGTCTTGAAGGTTGCGGCAAGATTATTTATGATGGTACAGAATACACCTTCTGCAAAGGAGATTCATACCTGATTCCAAAAGCTATGGGCGACGCTGTAATTATATCTGACAAATGCGAGATTATTGTTTCATACGCAAAATAGATAATTAACAACAAAAATGGATGCAGATTCCAAGTGAACTGCATCCTTAATTTTTATCAGTTTTAAATCAATGATATTTAACAGCGTTTCCCTTTATAATTTCTCCAACATTTTCGTAAATATACTTTGGTCTGTATGGAAATGACTTCAAATCCTCAAGGCTTGTCACTCCCGACAGCACAAGTGCTGTGTCAATTTCAGACTCAATGCCCGCAACAATATCTGTATCCATTCTATCACCTATAATTACCGCTTCCTCAGGAGCAACTCCCAAAAGCTTAATACCCGACTTCATCATAAGTGGATTTGGCTTTCCGACATAGTAAGGCACACATCCCGTTGACAGCTCAATGGGTGCAACAAGTGCTTTTGTTGCAGGAATTATTCCTTGCTCACTAGGTGCTGTCATGTCAGGATTTGTTCCTATAAGTCTTGCACCATTATTTATCATTTTTACAGCTCTCAATATACTGTCATAGTTATAGTTTCTTGTCTCACCAATAACGACATAATCAGGATTTACATCATTCATTGATATTCCTTTTGAATACAGTGCATTGATAAGCCCAGGCTCTCCAATAACATACGCAGAGCATCCGGGTTTTTGACTTGCAAGAAAATCTGCTGTTGCAAGAGCCGACGTATAAAAGTGTGACGGGTCAACGTCAAGTCCCATTCGCTCAAGCTTTTGTGCAAGCTCTATGGGCGAACGCTCAGAGCTATTTGTGAAAAACAAAAAGTGCTTATTATTTGACTTGAGCCACTCAATAAATTCAGGCACTCCGTCAAGTATTTTATTTCCGTGATAAATAACTCCGTCCATATCACTTATAAAGCCTTTTTTTGATTCTATATCAAGTGCTTTTACTGTACTCATATTTTACTCCTTATTTTCAATGAGATATGTTGCTTCAATATCTGCTATATGAAGCTTAACAGCAAGAGGATATTTTTCAAATGCACCATTTATCGCAAAGCTTCCACCCTTTGCAGCATCATCAAAGCCTCCCATATGCCAGCGTATTGCTATTGCTTCTTCTACCTTAAGTCTCATAAAGCGTTCAATGAGAAATACCGATTTTTCTCCATGCCCAAATGGAAATTTATCCTCTATGACATAGTAATTTACTCTTTCCCACTGTCCTGTCGCTTCATTCTTCACATTTCTCTGACTCACCTTATAAAACTCAGCTTTACACAAATCATGAAGAAGTGCAACTATTGCCATTGATTCATCCGGCTTGCCTTCATTATATCTGTCTATCATTGCATTATACACGTTTAGCGAGTGCTCAGCAAGTCCGCCTTCAAAAGCATTATGAAACTTTGAGCTTGCAGGGGCCGTAAAAAAATCTGTCTTTTCTATCCACGCAAGCAGTTCAGCACTTCCCTGACGTGTTATTGCTTCGTTATAAGCCTTGATAAATTTATCCTTAACGGAATCAAATTTTATTGCTCTGAGCTGTTCTTCGTTCATGATTATCTCCTTATATGAATAATTTTCAAATATTGCTTACTGAGCATTTTTACGTTGTCGTGAACTGATTGTAAGATTTAGATGACATTTATTTTTTATGAATTGAATTGTCTTAATGCACGTAGTGCAATTCATGAGCCGCACGCTCAATTCATGAAATCTTTGATTTCAATTCACGCCGTCAGGCAATTCATTGATTTCAATCCTTGATTGAATTCATTATATAATTAGGTGATAGAAAAGATGCAAATCATTCTACCAGGAGTAAAAATGCTTGCTTGCAAGGGCATTTTTACGACGCCGTCAATTGGCATACGCAGGATGAAAGACTGCAGAAAGCCGTCAGGCTTTTAAGAATTTTGTAAAATAAAATTCTGTATATGCCAATTATAACACAAGACAAGGCACAATTCAATATTTTCATATTATTTTTTTAAGAAATATTAGTATCGAAAAATATTTAACAAATATTTCGCAGT
>JAGBCG010000253.1 GCA_017938055.1 Clostridia bacterium | reverse complement strand
AGCATCTTCACCAGCATACATAGGAAGGTATTCATCTCTTGTCCAACGAAGAACTTCTTCAAAGTCCTCTGCAGATGCAAGAGGGAATCTAGCACCAGTCCAGCCAATACCATTAAGACCAACACCTACACTTGCATTGAACGGGATATGACCTGTATTAAATGCATTAAGCATAGCTGTCTTCTGGAAATCTGCACTATATGCGTTTTCGCCCAAGTGATATGCTACCTTTGCATCATATCCACTTGCTGCAAATATCTTGTTTTCTTCTTCGTTCGCACCGGCATTATTACTTGCACGTACTATAACACCGTTAAAACCGAGCTTCTTACATTCGGCATCCATAAAGTCGATAGCTGCTTTTACGCCTTCAGCCGTGCCGCCCATTGTCTTAATGAAGTGCTGAGGTGTATAAATACAGATAACAGGCTTATTGTCGATACAGAAATATCTGTCATCTGTTAAATACCAGTCAACCCAGTAAGGCCAGATCTTATTATAGAAATCATCAGCTGTACCGGTATAACCAACGTTTTCCCACATAATTGTGAAATCAAGCATATCAGAATACTTTGCGTTAAAGTAACCGTCGTGAATTGCATGCTCAGCAAGGTGAGGCATTTTCAAATTATCGATGAAACCACCCTCATACCAGCAAAAACGCTGATAGTCATAGCCATGTTCAACCATGAATTTGATTTCCCAGTCAGATACTTCAGGAATACCTTCGTCATAGAAGCCAATAACAGGTGACAATTCTTCAAAAGGAGATATGTTGTCCCAACCAAAGTGGTAACCTTCTCTCCAGAGTGAACAAACACTCATGCCGCTGTACCATTCGTCATCATTTACAGGTATAGGTACAGGACAATAGTCGGGATATTCAAATGTATTGAACACCTTAACATCATCAAAGTAGAAGTCGCCAGTACCCGCTGCAGAAATAACAATCTTGTCAATTCCGTCTTCTGTAAAGGGAACTGTTAAGCATTTCTTACCATTAATCTTGATAAGAGCCGTATCCTTAGCAGTATCAGCTTCTACTCTTACCTGCTGCCAGATGTTATTTGTGTAATTTCTCACAAGCTTTCCGTCAGCTGTTGTAATCTTGCCATTCTTTGCATTGATAGACAATGCTGTCTTATCGCCGTTCATAATTGCAAGGGTAGCATCCTGTCCCTCAGGAACTACAAAGTAAGTTTCGTATACAAAGGTCTCACTAACCTTTTCAAAGGTCTTTGATGCCTTACCTTGTCCATTAATATTGAAGCTTATTTTATCTTCATATGAATTTAGTGTCTTAAGTGCAGCGTTCTCGACAAACCAATCATAAGGAACGGTATCGGGAGCAAGAAAACGGAAATCATCATTTACATCATAATTCCAGTAGAGAAAAACACCATCTAAAGACAAGGAAACCTTTTCCTTTTCAGTAGTTGTGAAAATAATTCTTGAAAGATCAGCTGCAGTTGTTGACATCTTATATGTGCCGAGTTCAGTGTTGTTAATAACAACCTTTGCTTCTCTGGTATCAAGATTCATCTTAACCTCAAGAACTATATCACCGGACTTAAATTCATATGATGTTGACTGTTCGTTGTCACCGATAGCATAGATTGTCTGATTCTTGTGAGCAATTTCAAAAAGAAGATTGCCTTCAAGGTCTTCAAAGTAAACACGTGTGCCACCGGTTGTAACATTATATGATGTTATAAGTGTAACAATACCCGCATCAACTGTTGTTACTTCCTTACGAATAGTAACCTTTTCTTTATCGGAATTATCAACAAGAACGTTGGTGCTGTAATCATACTTACCTCTTGAGGAGTTCAGAGGATTCTCATATGTCCAGCCGGATGCGAGTAATCCAAGACCACGTTGACCATTTCTTATATATGAGTCATCAATGAGGTATACAGCAGGATTTCTGTCACCATACTCTGCAAGAGTTCCTGTTTTTCTGTTTTCAGGAAGAGCTACACGGTTGATAATTGCCGCTGTTTCACTTCTCTTAATGGAGTTTGTTGCAAAGAAGTTACCGTAATCGTCACTTCCCATTACAACTCCCGCATTGTACAGCATCATAAGCTCATCATAATATTCTTCTGTTTCTGCAACGTCAGGAATATCCTTGATGTTGTTCTTTGCTGCAAAATAATCAGCAGGCATAGCGTTTGCAAACATAACAGCCATTTCATATCTCATGATGTTTCTGTCATAGTTTGTAAACTGTCCTTCTTCGATAAGACCGTTTTCCTTAGCGTAAGCTATGTACATGTCGTACCACTTTGTGCCCTCTACGCTCTTAATTTCCTTGCCGTTGTATATT
>JAGBCG010000252.1 GCA_017938055.1 Clostridia bacterium | reverse complement strand
CATACCAATAGTAAGAAGTGTTGTAATGGTAGTATTGAGTGAACGCCAAATTGTAGATCTGATACCATTATCAACATTTTCTGCGAAGAACTTGGGATCAGGCTTTGATCTTACGTTTTCTCTTACTCTGTCAAAGATAACTATTGTGGCATTAATGGAGTAACCTACTATGGTAAGAACCGCAGCTATAATTGTAGAGCTTACGGGAATCTGGAACACAAGGTATGCGAGAATCATCATTAAAACGTCGTTTATAAGACAGATAATTGCCGCAAATGCAGAGCTTATCTGGAATCTGAAAGCTATATAGATAAGCATGAGAAGTACTGCAGCAAATGTTGCAAGGAAAGCTGTATTCTTAAGGTTATCACTTACTTCTGCACTTACTGTATTATTAGAGCTGAGTACAACATCAAGACCTTCCTCTTCATAAAGCTTATTCATGCCGTCAGCAATCTGTCCTCTGAGCACGCTTACTTCACTGTTGGGGTCATATGTTACAACAACATTTCCCTCATCATTCTTTTCTGCACCAAATACAGTGTATACAAGTGGAGCTACCGCTGTTCTGATATCGTTTTCGTCAACAACATCTTCTGCTGCATCCTCTGTTGCTTCTTCTGTTGCTTCTTCTGTTGCTTCTTCTGTCGCTTCTTCTGTTGCTTCAACCACTGTATCCTCTGTTACATCTTCAGTTGTTGCTTCATCAGTTGTTGCTTCATCAGTTGTTGCTTCATCAGTTGTTGCTTCATCAGCAGTTTCTGTTGCCTGAGCATCATCAGGTGTTGTTTCTTCAGCTGCAGCAAGAGCAAAAACTATATTGTTCTCACCCGATGAAACCACGCTTATTGCAGGGTCAAGTGCAATTACCGCATCTGCAATAGCCGTATTAAGTGCATCATAATCCGTTTCTGAGTCAACAAGCTTTGTTCTGATAACAACGCTGTCTTTATTGTCGCCCACGATTCTGAGCTTGGAGTACATATCGTCACCGATAATTTCCTTAACCATTTTTTCTATCTTTGCTTCATCTTCGCCTGTTACCGTTCTTCCAACATCAAATGTAAGTTCAGTTCCACCCACAAATTCAATGTCAAGGTTAAATCCCTTTACAAAGAAAAGCACCACTGTAAGAACAACCAGTACAAGGGGAATCGCAAATAAAATTTTACTGTTTTTTACAAAGCTGAATTTTTTCATTTTTAATTCCTCCCCTCTTATGCGTTTGCATCTGTGTTCTTATTTTTCTTTGCACCTAAAAACCAGGGACTTACGCCCATATTAGCAAGTGCATACAGAAGAACTCTTGTGACAACAAGTGCTGTAAACAGCGAGATAAGTACACCCATAAGAAGTGTAATTGCAAAGCCCTTAACGGCACCCACACCGTAGTAGATAAGCACTGCCGCTGCAATTATTGTTGTGATGTTTGAGTCGAAGATAGCTGTAAACGCTCTGCCAAAGCCAGCCTTTACCGCAGCTCTTGTGCTCTTACCGGTATTCAATTCTTCCTTGATTCTTTCGTAAATAACTACGTTTGAGTCAACTGCCATACCTATTGTAAGGATAATACCGGCAATACCCGGAAGCGATAGGTTAACTCTGAAGTATACAAGAAGAATTGCAAATACTGCAATATAACCAACAAGAGAAATCGCAGACACAACGCCAGGTACTCTATATACAAGAATCATGAATATCATGACAAGAATAATGCCTATAGCACCTGCCTTAAGGCTATTGGAAAGTGCATCTGAGCCAAGAGTTGCACCTATAAAACGGTTTTCAACTTCTTCAAGCTCTACAGGAAGCTTACCGGCTGAGATGATATCTGCAAGCCATGTCGCATCCTCCTGTGTAAACGCACCTGTAATAATACAGGAGTCGCTGTCAATTCTTTCATCAACAGAGGGCTGAGAAATTGGTTCATTATCAAGATAAATACCAATATAGTTCATGCCGCTGTCCTTGAGAGAGGCCATTTCGCCTGTTGCATCGGCAAAAAGCTTTGCTCCTTCTGATGTAAACTGAAGTGAAACAAAGTATTCCTGACCGAAGCCTTTTCCTGTTTCACCATAGGAAGCAAATGCGTCCTTAACCTGATCGCCTTCTAAAATCACTTCTCCGCTTGAATTTCTGAATTCAAGCTTTGCTGTAGAGCCAAGCTTCTTTGTTGCTTCCTCAGGATTATCTATACCGGGAATATCTACTCTGATTTTATCCTCGCCAACACGTGCTATTGTTGCTTCGTGATAGCTTAAAGAGTCAAGACGCTGACGAAGCATGGTTTCAACAGTATCAAGTGCTGTTGCCATGTCAAAGTCCTCGCCCTTATCATCTGCCTTTGCCTGATATGTTACGGATGAGCCTCCTACAAGATCAAGACCCTTGTTGATTGCATCGTCCTCCATAACGCTCTTAAGACCGATACCGCTTATACCGCATATTGCAACAACAACTGCAAGTACAATACACAAAAGCATAAGCACAAATGAACATACGCTGTTTTTCATTGATTGTTTCTTCCTTTCTTTTTCCACAAAAAGTCGATTATAACATATATTATACCTTTTTCGGCAAATAAGTCAACACTTTTTTATAAAATAATTCTTCAAATTTATGTTTTACGTAAAATCGAAGACCGCACGTCCCTCCACAAGCTTCAATGCTCCGTCAAACGTTTTTCCTGTGCGTTTTGACACAAACCCGATTATTTTTGAAGTCTGTCCTGTTTCAAGCAGCATTTTCACATTCGTCACCGAAATATTACGGTTACATATATTAATATTCACCCCAAATTGACAGCCGTCCTTATATCCACGACAGCCGTATTTATACCTGCCTCGCACGACATCTTTTCCGCAAAGCGGGCATATTCCTACAACATCCCCAAACGAGCCTGTATAATCATCCTGTTCTATGGGCATTTGCTTTCGTTGAAACACAAGGCTTATTTCCTCTTGTGCAAGCCTTACGCTGTCATACACCCGCATTTCTCCCTTAAAAACCTGTTTTAGTGCCTTACCAAGCTGGCTTGTTTTATGCTTGTCCATTATTATATTCATTTGCGAGAGGGATTCTATCAAAAATTCACCATCTTTTTGAATATAATAGGTATCCTTTTTAAGAAGAATATAGTTACTTTTACACGCATTTTCGATAATACCCGTTCGTGTTGCTTCTGTACCAAGCTCAAGACCCTCAAGCATCGCCTTATATTCTTCTGCATCGTCCCCCATTTCTTCATCGGCATTTGCTTTTTCCTCACGAAAAGGATTTTTAAGATAGTTATTCAGCGTTTCTACAGTATAATGCTTTGGCGGTGTTGTTTCTTTTTCAACAGGCTCAAAATTAACATTTACAATATCGCCTTTATTGAGAT
>JAGBCG010000251.1 GCA_017938055.1 Clostridia bacterium | reverse complement strand
GAAGCACAAAAAAATTTCGCATGGGATGGATATATCTATATATCAGATGCCAATGCAGAGGAAGGAAAACCCAGAGTAATTGTTGTTAGATACGATGAGGCTGAATGCCATTTTAAGTATGTAACCGAAATTACAACATTCATTAATGAATGGGGTGTTCCTGACAGAATAATGGACCCCAGAGGTCTTTATGCGGTTGACGGAGAGCTTTATGTCTGTGACTCTGAAGCAGCAAGAATCCTTGTTTTTGCAACTAAGGATATGACAGTAGACGGGGTGGATTATAAGCTCGGAGATTTTATTAAAACAATTCCCGAACCCAAAAGTGAAGTTATAAATGATAACCATATTTACAGACCAGTGGCTGTTTCTGTAAGTGCTTCGGGTTATGTTTATATCGTTGGTGCAGAAACTCATCAGGGTATTATTTCAGTTAATAGCGATGGCGAGTTTGCAGGATTTATCGGTACTCAGTCGCAGTCACTTTCATTCTTTGATATGATTTGGAGAAAGTTCCAAACAGCAGAACAGAGAAGTAAATCCATAAAAAATGTATCCCTTTCCTTCAATAATATAAATATCAATGAAAAGGGCTTTGTTTTTGCAACAACTTCAGCAATCGCAGAAAAAGATCTTGAAGAAGCAATTCTTTCAAAGAACACATCAAGTGACTTTTCGCCCGTTAAAATGCTTAACCCCAATGGTGACGACGTTATGAAGAGAAGTGGATTCTTCCCGCCGTCCGGAGAAGTGAAATTCAGCTCAATGCCTACTCCTGAATACACAATCGTTGGTCCCTCAAAGATTGTTGACGTAGGTCTTGGTCCGGAAGGCACATGGTCTGTTATTGACCAAAAGAGACAGAAAGTGTTTACATATGATGAAGATGGAAACCTACTTTTTGCTTTCGGTGATAAGGGAAGCCAGCTTGGTAATATAACCTCGGTTGTGGCGATTGACTATGCATACGATGCAAGAAACGAAGATAGTGCAATGAATTATCTTATGATTCTTGATGGTCAAAACGATGCAATTACAGTTTATAAGAGAACCGAGTATGGTGACGTTCTTGTAAAAGCACTTAAAAACCAGAGAGACAGACATTTTGATATGGCAGAGTCTGACTGGCATGAAATTCTTCAGAGAAACTCAAATTTTACAATGTCCTATATAGGTATCGGTAAGAGCTTATCAAGACAAGGCGAATATGAAGAAGCAATGGAATACTTCAAGAACGCATACGATACCGAAAATTATTCTGAGGCATGGCAGCAAATAAGAAAGGTTTGGGTTGAGAAATACGTAATTGTTATTCCTATAGTTGTAGTTCTCTTCTGTATAATACTTTCAAAGACCTTTAAGTATGCGAAAAAAGTAAACGATGCGGGTCTTAAGCTTAGAAGGAAGCGTAGCCTTAAAGAAGAATTCATGTATGGATTCCATTTAATATTCCATCCTTTTGATGGTTACTGGGATATTAAGCATGAGTACAGAGCATCGACCAAGGGTGCAACTTTTATACTTGCACTTACTATTATTACATTTATCTATAGCTCAATAGGTCAAAGCTATATTGTAAATCCTACTCCAAGCGACACGAGCGTTTTGATAATGGTGCTTTCAATTTTGCTTCCTGTTGCACTGTGGGTGATTTCAAACTGGTGCTTTACAACACTGTTTGACGGTGAAGGAAGTATTCGTGATATTTATATCGCAACCTGCTATGCATTGTTCCCGCTTCCAGTCTTCTTCGTGCTTACCACACTTCTTTCCAATATCGTAACTGTAGAAGAAGCAAGCCTTCTTACTCTTGCAATGGGTATAGCTTTGTTCTGGGTTGGATTCTTGTTGTTCTTTGGTATGATGGTAATCCACGACTATTCGCTGTTTAAAAATATTCTTACGACACTTGCATCTATTGTAGGTATGGCATTTATAATGTTCCTTGGAATCCTCTTTGCAAGCCTTCTTGGAAAGCTTATAGGCTTTGTATTTAACATTATTACAGAGCTGTCGTACAGAGTGTAAGATGAAAGGAGTAATAAAAATGAATATTAAAAATACAATAAGTTACATACTTTCATCTGTTGTTGTAGCAGCAATTATGACAGTTGCAGTTTTTGCGGACGGAGAGTCAATTCTTACAAGAAACTATCTTACCGAAAAGTATTATAACGAAGAAGAAAAGCTTGCAACAATGGGTATTGAAGACCAACAAACAGGCGAAAGAAAGCCTAACTATGAGAATGACGAATATGAAATCTGGGCACTTGAAGAAACCGGCGAGGTTGGTATAAGGGTAAAGTCAACAGGTCAGATTCTTCTTACAAATCCTTATAATGTGGGTGAATCTACGGCAAATGAGGATGTAAAAAAACGTCTTCTTTCACAGATTATCATTCAGTATAGGGATAACTCCGGTGCTGTTGTAGACTTCAATACATTTGCTGATGCGGCTCAGAATTCAAATAAAGAAAATAATGTAGTTAAAAAGCAGATTATTGTAAAAAACATAAGAAATGGCATTAGAGTAGAATATACTCTTGGTAAGGAGCAGGCAAAATATGTTGTTCCTCGTCAAATTTCTCAATATAGCTTTGAAAATAACATTATAGCTGAATGGGAAGATAAGTCTACACGTGATTACGAACAGTTTGTTGCATATTATGATTTAAAGGACCCATTTGATCCCGATATTGCACCCAATGTTCTTAATTCAATGCGTGTTCAGTGGCCTATCACTGAAAAGATGGCTATCTATGTTCTTGACCCGGGTGTTTCTAATCGAGAGCTTGAACTTTTGGCAAGCTACCTTGAGAACAATACCAAATACGATGCAGAACAAATGGAAGCCGATTATGAAGAAGTTGGATATTTAGATACTTCAGCAGCTCCTGCACTTTTCAGATTTGCTATTGAGTATTCACTTGATGAGTATGGTATTCAGATTTCAATGCCTGCCACAAGTATTAAGTATGATACTTCGAACTATAAGCTTGAATCAGTAAAGCTTCTTCCTTATTTCAATGCAGGTGTTAATGACAACGAAGGCTTTACACTTCTGCCTGATGGTTCAGGTACAATCACAAGATTTGAAGATATTAAGGGTAAGTCTTTTACCCTTACAGGTAAGCTTTATGGTAAAGACTATGCTTATCACTCCATTTCAGGATATACTCAGGAAACTATGAGAATACCTGCGTTCGGCTTGCTTGAAACTGCCCCCTTCGTGCCTACACCTGAAGAGAAAGAGGCAGATGAGGATGAAGTGGTTGAAGACGAAATGACCGAAACGGATGCAGAAGTTGCTCAGGACGAAGAAAATACTCTGCCCGATGAAGCAACAGAAGATGAAGTGGCTGTCGATGGAGAAGAAGCAGTACAGGGCGAAGAAGAAACTGAACAAGAGATAATTGAACAAGAAGTTGCTGAACCTGAACAGGAATACAGAACAAAAGGCTTTGTTGCATATTATACAGAGGGCGATTCTATGAGCGAATTTACCTCAGACCATGGTGGAACTGTTCATAACTATAGCTCGGTATATGCTACATTTTATCCAAGACAAACCGATACATATGCACTCACAAGTATTTCAAGTACAGGTGATGCACAGTGGACTATCGGAAGTGATAGAAGATATACAGGTGACTATACGTTCAGGGTGTTCCCAATATATGGTGAGGGCACAAGCTATACTGATATGGCTGCAGAAATCAGAAATTATCTTGAAGCAACCGGTGTGTTGACAAAGCTTGACCCGGAAGCTGAGAAGAATGATGATGTTCCGCTTTACCTTGAAACCTTTGGAACTATCAAAACAAAGGAAAAAGTAGTTGGTTTCCCTGTAGAACGTCAGACTCCTCTTACAACCTTTGAGCAGACTGAACAGATTATTACAGAGCTTAAAGAAGCAGGTATAGAAAATATTAATATTAAGCTTACAGGCTGGTATAATGGCGGTATGGAGCATACAGCTCCCGCAAAATTAAAAGTGCCGTCATCTATCGGAGGAAAGAAGGGCCTTAAGAATCTTATTTCCTTTGCTAAAGAGCAAGGTGTTGGTATTTATCCTGACTTAGACTTTACGTATGTAGAATTCTTCTCGAGTTTTGATGGAGTTTCTACAAAAAATGATACAGCAAAAACAATGGATGGCAGAAGTGCCGTACATAGAATTTATAACGCGTTGTATCAGGGCTTTGAAGCAGATGATAAGGCGGTTATCAGTCCGGTGGCAATGCTTGAATTCTATGAAAATATAGAAAAGAAGTATAATGATTTGGGTGCAGATGCAATTTCCCTTGCGTCAATAGGCAGTGACCTTAATTCAGACTTCAATAATGATTATGCACTTAACAGAGATGAGTGCATGAAGATAATTGATAGTTTCCTTCAGGAAGTTTCGGCCGATAACGCAAATATAATGGTTGACTGTGGTAATGCTTATACTCTTAAGTACGCTGATCATGTTCTCAATGTACCTCTTGACAGCAGTATGAATATCAATACAAGCCAGTCAATACCGTTTATGGGAATGGTGCTTCACGGCTATACAGAATTTACAGGTCCGGCAATTAACCTTGATGGTGACTTTGATTACAGCGTGCTCAAGGCAATAGAAAACGGTGCAGGACTTTACTTCCTTGTATCTAAGGATAATACATCAGAACTTAAGGTGTTCCCTGAGTTCAGTAAGTATTATGCTATCAAATATGACAACTGGAAGCCTGATATAATCGACACATATACACTGTTTAATGAGAGCATGAAAACAGTTAAATATGCAACAATTTCCGACCATGAGTATATCGGTACAAGAATTGTAAGAGTTGAGTATGATAACGGTGTTGAGTTTATTCTTAATTATAATACCCACGAAGCAGTGCTTGAAGACGGAACTACCGTTGGAGCTATGAGCTTCGCG
Source organism: Clostridia bacterium (assembly GCA_017938055.1). GTDB lineage: Bacteria > Bacillota > Clostridia > Oscillospirales > CAG-382 > UMGS1387. The sequence goes on along the minus strand of JAGBCG010000251.1, from coordinate 6,761 downwards.
GTAAGATAAGGAAAGGGGTGTTAGTTAATGAATAGAGCAGCAAATGTAGTGTCACCAACAAAAGTTAAAAGAAGAAAGGTAGCTTCGCTTGATGCAAAAAAAGCAAGAGGCGGTTGGTTCTTTGTACTGCCCTTTGTAATTGGATTTGTAGTTCTTTACTTGCCAATGTTAATAAGCTCGGTGCAGTTTTCATTCAGTGAAATTACAGTAGACAGACATGTTGGTTATACCCTTTCATTCGTTGGTTTTGAAAACTATTCAAATGCATTGCTATCCGATGCAGCTTTTGTAAGAACACTTACTGAAAGCCTGAAGCAGCTCGTATTTGATGTTCCTGCAATAGTTATATTCTCACTGTTTATGGCTATCGTTCTTAATCAAAAAATGATAGGACGTGCCGTATTCAGAGCAATATTCTTTATTCCTGTTATTCTTACAACCGGTCTTATTGACCAGATTGACCAGAGTAATGCGGCAATGAGCTATATGAGTAGTGGCGGAATCGACACAGGTGTTAACTCAGGTTCAGGTGACCTTATCAACGCCATGGACGTTACAAGTCTTCTTGGCGACATGGCAATCGGTACTGAGCTAATTGAATATGTAGTAACTATTGTAAACGATATTTATAACATAGTAAACCGTTCAGGTGTACAAATGCTTATATTCCTTTCTGGTCTTCAGTCTATATCACCTTCGATTTATGAATCATGTAAGATGGACGGAGCTTCGGGTTGGGAAACTTTCTGGAAGATTACATTCCCCATGATAAGCCCGATGATTCTTGTAAATGCAGTTTATACGGTTATTGACTCGTTTACATCGGAATCAAACGAAGTAATGAGATATATTACAAATGTATATAACACAGGTAACGTTCGCCCAAGAGAATTGAGTAGTGCAATGTCGTGGATATACTTTGTAATAGTGCTGTTACTAATAGGTCTTGTGGCACTTATAGCTTCAGCGTTTGTATTCTACCAGAGAAGAGATTAAGGAAAGGAGGATAAACCATGAATAATACACAATCAAAAGTGACAAAGCTTTCCAAAAAAGAAATGAAAGTTGATTTTGAAGGAAAATTAAGTTTCTGGCAAAGATTAAAACTCAGGGTTTTATCTCCTGCCTTTGTAGGAAAGCTTATATACGCAATATTCAGAACAGTATTGCTTATAGGTATTTCATATATCATACTTTATCCTTTCCTTACAAAGATCCTTGCATCTTTTATGAGTAATTCAGACTTTGTTGATTCAACCGTAAAGCTTATTCCAAAGAATCCAACGCTTGACCAGTGGAAGTTTATTATACTTGAAAACAAGTATTTCCTTGCACTGTTCAATACAGCAAGAATTTCAGTTGTTTGTGCACTTTTCCAGACACTTATGTGTGCGATAGTTGGATATGGATTTGCAAAGTTTAAATTCAAAGGAAGAACAATTCTTTTCCTTTGCGTTGTAATTACAATGCTTATTCCTCATGACACACTTCTTCTTGCTATGTTTATGAAGTTCAGATATTTTGATGTATTTGGTATACTTGGTCTTTTGGGATTTGAACGTTCAGCACTTCCAAATTTCATCAATACCGAAATACCTCTTTATCTGCTTTCTCTCACAGGACTTGCTTTTAAGAACGGTCTTTATATATTTATATTCAGACAGTTTTATAAAGGCGTGCCTGATGAACTTGAAGAAGCGGCATATATTGATGGAACAGGTATCTTCAAGACTTTCTTCCGCATCATTCTTCCTTTGTCAATACCAATGATGACAACAGTGTTTATGTTTGCGTTCTCATGGCAGTGGACAGATACCTTCTATACAGCAGCACCATTCTTCACAACCAATGGAATACATCTGCTTCCCAGCATTATCGAGGTTCCGGAAAGCCTTAAGATAGGAAATGCGGCATCGACACTTTGGGAATCTGCTATTGCAAATACAGGTGGATTGCTTGTTATTCTCCCGTTGTTCATTATCTTCCTCTTTGCACAAAGATCACTTGTTGAAGGTATTGAACGCTCAGGTATTGTTGGATAATTAAAAACAATCAAAATTAAACCGTTTGCTGAAAGGCAGACGGTTTTTTTGTGAAAAAGTTGCTTTTATTTGGTTGTTTGACACGTCTGATACATGAATACGATTGTTATGTAAATAATTAATTAATGTAGAGCTTTTAAAAAGATGTTTTCATTTTATATAAGATGAAAAGTTTGGTCAGTATGTGGATGTTGAAGGGAGCATATTTGTGAATAGTGTAAAATCTAATATAAGATTAGCATTTAACTATGTGTTGGCATTTATAAAGTGGTTTTTTGTAGCGTTGATTGTTGGAGTATTAGAAGGTGTTCTTGGCAGCTTTTTTCATATAATCATTGATTATGTCACAGAGTTGAGAGTGCAAAGACCTCAAATCATATTTCTTTTGCCTGTAGGAAGCGTTGTAATTGTACTGTTGTATACTGTTTTCAGTGCTAATAAGAAGATTGATACAGACAGAGTAATTAAATCCGTGAGAAAGGATAATAATATTCCACTTGTGATGATGCCGCTTATATTTGCAGGAACTGTAATAACACATTTAGTAGGCGGTTCTGCAGGACGAGAGGGTGCAGCTTTGCAGCTTGGCGGAAGTATGGGATATAACCTTGGAAAGCTGTTGAAGCTTGAGAAAAAGGACATGCATATAATAGTCATGACAGGAATGAGTGCGTTGTTTGCGGCTCTTTTTGGAACGCCTGTAACTGCAACGATATTCTCTTTGGAATTAACTACTGTTGGCGTGTTTCATTATGCAGGATTTTTTCCATGTGTAATTTCGTCAATAACTGCTATGGAAATTGCAAAGTATTTCGGTCTTGAAGGCGTGAAGTTTGCAGGCGTTGGTTTTGGAACGGTTACATGGGATCTTGTAATGAAGGTTATGCTTTTTTCGGTGCTGTGTGCTCTTGTAGGTATACTTTTTTGTATAGCACAAAAAGAATGTGCACAAGCTTTTGATAAGCTTTTAAAAAATTCATATCTACGTGCTTTTGTGGGCGGGGGTATAATTCTTGTACTTACACTCGTAATTTCAAGTACAGATTATAACGGAACAGGTATGAATGTTATCGCAGAGGCGATAGCAGGAAATGCAAGACCTGAAGCTTTTGTACTGAAAATTGTATTTACCGCTGTAACAATAGCTGCAGGCTTTAAAGGAGGGGAAATTGTACCTGCATTCTTTATTGGAGCAACCTTTGGATGTGTGATGGCTCCAATATTGAGAGTTGATGCACCATTCTTGGCAGCAATAGGTTTTGTAGCACTGTTTTGTGCAGTAGTAAACTGTCCTGTTGCGTCACTTGTTCTTGCACTTGAGGTGTTTGGCATAGAGGGTATCCTTTTCTTTGCTATTGCATGCAGTGTAAGTTATATGATGAGTGGTCGATTTGGTATATACCACAGTCAAAAGATTATGTATTCAAAAATTGATGACGAATATATTGATAAGCATACTATATGAATATGTAAGATTTGGCTTTGTGATAGTAAAAGGTAAAAAATAAAAAAATTCAAAAAAGTGTTGACAAACATTTGTTCAGTTGGTATAATATAATCAGAGCAAGAGGAAAGGAAGGTGTAGCTAATGAAGCCTTTAAAGCCAAAAGAACAGAGGGTACTTGAATATCTTATAGAAAAAATAAATGAGAAGGGATATGCTCCTTCGGTAAGAGAGATATGTAAGGATTTGGGTATAAAATCAACCTCATCTGCTCAAATGTACCTTGAAAAGCTCGCAAATAAGGGGTACATAGACAGAGAAAACGGTAAAAGCCGTGCAATAATACTGTCAGAGGAAGTAGAGCAAAAGGTGTACCACTATAAAGTGCCGGTGCTTGGACAGGTTGCGGCAGGTGTGCCTATTCTGACAGCAGAGAATTTCGAGGGTTACGTTACTTATTCAACCGATAAGAAATATGATGAAAAACATCTGTTTGCACTAAATGTCAAGGGCGAAAGTATGCGAGAAGTGGGAATAATGAATGGTGACATAGTAGTGGTTGAAAAGTGCGAATATGCTGATAATGGAAAAATAGTAGTTGCAATGATAGATGATGAGGCAACAGTAAAGAGATTTTATAAAGAAAACGGAAAATACCGACTTCAGCCTGAAAACAAGGAAATGCAGCCCATTATAGCGGATGAAGTATCAATACTTGGACAGGTTGTAGCGGACATAAGGTTTTATAGATAATGATGCTTTTGGATTTTCTTTATCCGCCAAAATGTAAAATATGTAATACAAGAATCAAAAAGGGCGTGATTTGCCCTTTTTGTGTTGAAAAGCTTGATTATTGCATGAGTGTGTCGGAAAGAACAATAAATGTAGAGCAGGAACAAATAGGAATTCGTGTTTTGTTCCCCTATGAAAATGATACGGTAAAGGCACTGCTGTTTGCACTCAAAAGAAAGGCGAACAGAGAGCTGTTCATTTTAATATCAACGCTTTTTCAAAAGACGTTGAAAAATGATAAAGAACAGATAACGGTGGTAAATGTGCCAAGAAGCAGGGAAAATATTAAAAAGTATGGATACGACCATATAAAAATTCCCTGTAAAATTTTGTGCAGGAAAAATAAAAAGCTGACATATTCTGAAGTGTTGAAAAGGTGCAAAGAGGGCAGTGAACAATAGAATCTTGATGCTTTTCAGAGAAAAGAATATGTAAAAGACAATTTTGTCGCAGTAAAAAAGGATATTCATAGGAATATCCTTCTTGTAGATGACGTTGTAACAACAGCAAGCACTGCATGTGAATGTATAAAAGAGCTAAGAAAGATTTATAAAGATTCAAACATTTCATGCATTTTCCTTGCCGAAACAGGCTCACACTTTCCCGGCGAATGAAATCTTAAAAATCAACTCCATAAGAAGCTCATAGCCGTCTGTGCGTGAGCTTTTTAATTTTTTGTCATACTCGCATATCAGTTTTGAAACACAAAGTGTAAAGGAATTGTTTCCGTGAAAATCATGTTTTCTGGTATTCAGAATTTCAGCACTGTTTCGCACAACAAACTCGTGAATACTCGTAAGCTTTGCAATAGACGGAATTGAAACTCCGTTTTTGATATGGCTTTCTGTAATGCAAAGGTCACGCAATGATTTTGCTATTGTTCCAAGAATCAGAATTGGACTTTCCTTTTTGTCACGAAGCACCTCAAGTGCCCTTGCTGCCTTTGTGAAATTTCCCATCATAGCACCATTAGAAATGTCAAATATCTGGGCATCAACACTTTTTATACATATGAAATTTACGTCCTCTATGGTGATAGTGTCCCTGTTTTCATAATGAACGTATTGAATCAGCTTGTTAATCTCGTTTTTTAAATCAGTCATGCTGTTGCCAACGGTTTGACAAATGTGAACGGCAACATGTCTGTCACAGTTTAGCTTTTCCTTTGAAAAATGGCGTAAAATCCAGGTTATAAGTGTGGAGCTTGAAACACTTTCTCTTTTGAAATTTACTGTCAAAGCAAGCTCTGAAAGCTTTTTGTATATGCTTTTAGTAAGTGCTTCTTCTTCGCCCGAGTATAAATAAAAAATAATAACTGTATTCTTCGGTGGCTGTGATAAAAATTCTGTAAAATAGTCAGTGTCCTTTTTTGAAAGAGATGACAGGTCAGGATTGTATAGCTTTATAACACGAAATGATTTGCTTTGATTTTCGTCGTTGTTTTCATTGTCATCAAAGGCAGAAAACATATCAAAGCTTTCAATGGCATTTGTTTCACAGACAGAAATGAACTGCGAAAATTCAAATTCGTTTCCATAAATACTTGTTACATTAAGCATTTCACCTGCGGCAGAGGATATTTGCTTGCAGTAGTGGTTTTTGGTATACTCCTCGTCACCATAGAAAAGATAAACTCCTGAAATTTCCTTGCTTTTGATTCTTTCCTTTAAGGTAAGAATATTTCGTGCATGTATTTCAGAAGATTTTTCCTTAAAGCTTGTCTTTGCCAAAACATTCACTCCTTAATATAAAAGCTTTTTTCACCATAGGTGTTGTGGATTTTTTCGTGGACATCGTCTTTTGTAAGGCGTGTTATAAACTTGTCACATTCGGGAAGAATGTCGTTGTCTATATCAAATTGATTCTTGGTTTCACGCGTAAAAAATGCTGCAATGTGGCAAGGTGATTTAAATTTTTCTTTTGAATATTCATTTGAAAATAATACGCCGGTTCTTATTTTGCCGTCGTCTACAGTAAAGAAAACATCGTTGTTTGTAAAATCAAACTCAATTTCAAATGAGCCGAAGTCGAGAATATTTTCAAGTATAAGCGTGTTGCAGCCTTGTGAAATAAGAGCATTTTTTAATTCAATACCGTCCGGAGTATTGGGAACAAACACGGATTTAATGCCGTAATGTTTGTTGAAAATTTTCAAATTATTGTATAATAGTTTTGGATTAATATTTTCGTCCGGGATAATAAGAAAATAGTTTTCACCATTGTTTTGGTCAAAATCTGCCTTTTTGATATTGGTACAGATATTGTTGTCGGCATTTATAATAAGGTATCCTTGTCGTGCAAGCTTGATGCTGATTTGCCTGTCATCCTTGTTCTGACGAAAATAGCTTATTTTGTATGAGAAGTCATCTTCAATGGCAAAAAATAGTGTGGTAGAGATAAATATAATGCAAAGTAAGACATTTAAAAAATACGTTATAAGCATAAATTTTTTGCTGTCAAAATAGATAAAGAAAGCAAGCAGG
>JAGBCG010000250.1 GCA_017938055.1 Clostridia bacterium | reverse complement strand
TGCTTGATAACGGCGTGAGCGTTGTGGCAAGAGATTTTAAAAGCTTTGATGAGCTTTCGGGAATAAATCCCGTTGTAGCTGATTTGCGTGACAGAGGAACAACCTTTATAACAGGCGAAAAATATCTTGATGATATAAAGGAAGACTTGGTTTTTAAAAGTCCCGGAATACGCTTTGACAGTGATGAAATATTGCAGGCACAGAAAAACGGAAGTATTATAACAAGTGAAATGGAAGCGTTTTTGTCACTGTGTCCGTCAAAAATAATTGCCGTTACGGGAAGTGATGGTAAAACCACCACCACAACTCTTATTGCAAGGATACTTGAGGCGGCGGGAAAAAGAGTGTTCCTGGGCGGAAATATAGGAAAGCCGCTGCTTTGTGAAATTGACAAAATAACACCCGATGATTTTACGGTGTTGGAGCTATCCTCCTTTCAACTTCATACAGTTAACAGGTTTGAAAATGAAAATCTTCCTTTTGCAAGACTGTCGTTTCCCGATGTTGCCGTTGTTACAAATGTTTCACCAAATCACCTTAACTGGCATACAGATATGGACGAGTATATTCAGGCAAAAAAGGCTGTTTTCCAGCATATGCCACAAGGCGGTATTCTTGTTACCAACTGCGGCAACGACATAACTCTTAACTTTGGAACAGAAGCTAAGAAAAACGGCTTTAAAACAAGAATGTTTTCAGCAAAAAATAATGTGGGAAATATTCATCTTATGGGAAGTGAAATATACTTCGGTATAAATAAAATTATTGATACTGAGAACATAATACTTCCCGGAAAGCATAATATAGAAAACTATATGGCGGCGATTGGTGCTACATATGATTTTGTGTCAGCAGAGGATGTCAAAAAAGTGGCACAGAGCTTTGGCGGAGTTGAACACAGACTTGAATTTGTTGGAGAATATAATGGCGTTAAATATTATAACAGCTCAATAGACTCGTCGCCTGCAAGAACAATGGCTGCACTGAGTGCTTTTGGTTCTGAATATAAACGAAAAATTGTGCTTATAATTGGCGGCAAGGATAAGAACCTTGACTTTACAGAGCTTTCAGAGGTAGTATGCTCAAAGGTAAAAGCGGTGTTTGTTTCACACGATACCTGTGAGAAAAAGGTGGAGAAATCCATTTTGAACAACGAAAACTATGACAAAGAAAGCTTGTATTTTGAAAGCTGTGACGGATTTGACGATGCAGTAGCAAAGGCAAGCAAGTTTGCAAAAGAGGGGGATATTGTCCTTCTTTCACCTGCAATGACAAGCTTTGATGAATTTTTGAATTTTGAAATGAGAGGTAAACGCTTTAAAGCATTGGTTGCCTCTTTGGGAGAGGATTGATTAAGACAGATGCTGTACTGTCTTTCGGATACACATCTTTCGTTCAGTACCGACAAGCCTATGGATGTTTTCGGCAGAAGCTGGGACAATCATGCAGCACGTATTGAAGAAAGCTGGAAAAGAACAGTTAAAAATGAAGACACTGTTGTTATAGCAGGCGACATTTCCTGGGGAATGGATTTTAATGAGGCAAGGGAGGATTTGATTTTTATAAATTCTTTGCCGGGCAGAAAGATTATTCTTAAGGGAAATCATGATTACTGGTGGGCAACGGCGAATAAAATGAGCAATTTCTTTATGGAAAACTCCATAAATACCATAGAAGTTCTTTATAATAACGCATATTTGTGTGAAAATAAAATCCTGTGCGGAACAAGAGGCTGGATCAATGAATTTGGAGTAAAATCCGAGGATGAAAGAATAATCAAACGTGAGGCGGGACGACTTGAGTTGTCGCTCAATGCGGGCGTTGAACTCAGAAAGAACAATCCGGATGCGGAAATGATTGTTTTTATGCATTATCCTGCTGTTTTCGGGGGTTTTATAAACTATGATATTGTTGACCTGTTATACAGATATGGCGTTCAGAGGGTTTACTACGGACATTTGCATAATGTCAGAAAGGAACAGCTTGATGAAGAATACATCGGCATAAAAATGTACCTTACGTCAAGCGATTATCTGGGCTTTAAACCACTTTTGATAGAATAATCAAAAATATAAAGGAGATACGGAAAATGGGAAAATATTTTGGTACTGATGGCTTCAGAGGTGAGGCAAACAAAACGCTTACTGTCGAGCACGCTTTTAAGGTGGGAAGATTTTTAGGCTGGTATTACGGAAAAGAACATAAATGCAAAATAGTCATAGGAAAGGATACAAGACGCTCAAGCTATATGTTTGAATATGCACTTGTTGCAGGACTTACGGCTTCGGGTGCAGATGCATATCTTCTTCACGTTACAACAACACCCAGTATTTCATATGTTGTAAGGACCGAAGGCTTTGACTGCGGTATTATGATTTCTGCAAGCCATAATCCTTATTATGATAACGGAATAAAGGTTATAAACAGCAGAGGCGAAAAGCTTTCCGAAGCGGTTATAGCTGATGTTGAAGCATATATTGACGGGAAAATAGACGAAATACCTTTTGCTACAGGCGAAAGTATTGGAAGAACGGTTGACTTTGCTGCAGGAAGAAACAGATACACTGGATACTTAATATCTCTTGCACTTAATTCATATAAAGGAATAAAGGTTGGTCTTGACTGCTCAAACGGAAGTGCGTGGATGCTTGCAAAGAGCGTTTTTGATGCTTTGGGTGCTACTACATACGTAATTAACAATGCTCCTGATGGCGTAAATATTAATACAAACTGTGGTTCAACACATATAGAGGGTCTGAGGAAGCTTGTGCTTGATGAAAAGCTTGACATAGGCTTTGCTTTTGACGGTGATGCTGACAGATGTCTTGCAGTGGACTGTGACGGAAACATTTTGACGGGAGACCATATTATTTACCTTTGTGCAAAGTATATGAAAGCGAATGAAAGCCTTGCAAAGAATACTGTTGCTGCAACAGTTATGTCAAACATCGGTCTTTTCAAGGCACTTGAAGAAGAGGGAATTGAATACGTAAAGACGGATGTTGGCGACAAGTATGTGTATGAAGCTATGGTTAAAAACGGGCTTAGACTTGGCGGCGAGGAATCGGGACATATAATTTTCAGTAAATATGCTTCCACGGGTGACGGAATCATTACGGCAATAAAAATTATGGAAGTATTTATTGAAAGCAAGCTTGCTTCCTCTAAGCTATGTGAAAAGTTTGTGATGTATCCGCAGTATCTTGAAAACGTAAGAGTTGCTGACAAGGATGCGGTGATGAATGATGAAGATGTTCTTGCAGCTCTTGATAATGCAAAGAAAGAGCTTGGTGAGGACGGAAGAATTCTTCTCAGAAAGAGTGGAACGGAACCTGTTATAAGAGTTATGGCAGAGGCAAAGGGAGAAACGATTTGTCGTAAGCATGTAATGGATGTGGTGAGGACTATTATAAATAAAGGTTATAAAGTAGAGGCATAAATATGTCAGTTGAAACAGAAAAAAGATTTTTAACGGCAAAAAGAATGACAGTTTTTCTGGTGTTTTTTGTGTTAACGGTGTTGTGGACGGCGGTGATTTTTGGGTTTTCTTCAACTGAGGGAAAAAAGTCATCAATGCAGAGTCAGGCAATAACCGAGAGGGTTGTAAAAACTATTGACCATGACTATAAAATGCCTGAAAAATTAGAGCCTCACAGCAAGGACAGACTCTATGACACTATAGTAAGAAAGAGTGCACATGTTTTTTCGTATTTTTTACTTGGGGTGTTGATGTTTTTTACTGTGAGAAGTCTTGCGGGTTATCGAAAAAATGACATTTTTGCTGCAAAGCTGGCAATACCTCTTTGTGTGCTTGTGGCAATAGCAGATGAATGTAACCAGAAATTCACGGAGGGAAGATCAGGGCGTGCTACGGATGTTCTTATTGACCTTTTGGGAATACTTGCGGGAATTACTGTTTGTATTTTGTCACTGAGAAAAGCATCAAAGAGGCTTAAGAAAACAAAAAAATAATATTTTAGCGGCAGATAATTCTGCCGCTTTGTTGTTATTAACTTGCCACGAAAATCAATTTGCTGTCAATATTTTGCCTTTAGCCCACGGTTCATTCATAATTATTTCGCTTACTGATGGTACAGAAATAGTACCTGACAAGGGATTCTTTATGCTGAGTATTGGAGAGGTAAGAACGGCATGAACGTCACTTTTTTCAAAGGAGAGGTCACAGTCAATCATTTCGCAATTTTTAAGAATGAGGTTTTTGCAATAGCATAAAGGCTGTGTGCCTGAAATTTTGCAGTTTTCAAATGTTATTCCGTCACTGTACCAACCCAGGTATTCGCCTTTGATAGTACAGTTTCTTACAATTATGTTTTTTGCGTGCCAAAAAGCGTCCTTGGTGTCAAAGGTGCAGTTTTCAAAGACAGCGTTGTTTATGTATTGGAATGAGTATTTGCCAGCAAGGCTGAAATTTGAAAAATTCAAGCCACATGAACGCATCATAAAGTATTCACCCTCGGCAGACACATCGTTAACGTGTATGTCATTACAGAACCAGCCAAATTCGGAAGAAGAAATTTTGCAATTCTGGATAGACACTTCTTTACATTCACGCAGAGCTTTGATACCAAAAAGCTGTGAGCCGCTTATTTTTACATTGTCACAGTACCAGAGTGCAGCACGACATGTTGATGTCATTTCGCAGGTTTCAATCAATACATTATCGTTATGCCAGAAAGGATAACGTAAAGCAAAATGACAGTTGTCGGCAACTATATTGCGACATTCCTTCAATGCACTTTCTCCGTCTGCTTCTCCCTGAAAATTGCAGTTATGTACTATTAAATCTTTTTCGCCATATAATGCACGCTCGGCATCAAAAGTGGTATCGGATATCTGTTTCATGTTGTTTACCTCAGATTGATGTGTTTGTTACATAATATTATAAAGCTGTGCAAGAAATACTTCAACTGCAAAATTATTAATTTTAAATAATTGTATGTGGTTGTGAATATTGTACAATTTTTGGGTTAAAATACAATAAAATGCACAAAACCTACAAAGTTTAAAAAAAGTAGAAAAAGGAGTTGACAAACCCCCAGTGATATGATATACTAACGAAGCTGTCGAGAGGCGGCGGGCATATTGCAGCAAGGTCAAATAATTTTTTGAAAAAAATGAGAAAAAGTACTTGACAAAGGAAAAAAGCTGTGATATAATAGCAAAGCTGTCCGCAAGAAGCGGGTAGCGAACGGACCTTGAAAATTGAACAACGAAAGACGAGAAAACAAAGCCCTTGAATAGA
>JAGBCG010000249.1 GCA_017938055.1 Clostridia bacterium | reverse complement strand
GGTTGTATATCAGATTACGAGGCTCAGCCTATTCTTGTTCGTTCCCACCATGGTACTTTTGCTATTACCACTGTTGGCAAAATTAATAATGCAGATTACATATTAAAAGAAGTTATCTCTCCCAACGCTCATTTCTTTGAAATGACATCGGGTGACATTAATCCTACCGAGCTTGTTGCTGCAATTATTAATCAGAAAGACAATTTTATAGAGGGTATTCAATATGCTCAGCAAATTATTGATGGCTCTATAAGCATCCTTATTCTTACTCCTGTTGGCATTTATGCTGCTCGTGACAAATACGGAAAAACTCCCGTTGTTATCGGTCACAAAAATGGTGAAGAAAATGGCTACTGTGTTTGCTTTGAAAGCTTTGCATATTTGAATTTAGGCTATTCTCACTACAAAGAATTGGGTCCCGGTGAAATAGTTGTTATGAACATCAACGACGGTGTAAAAACTTTAATTGCACCGGGCAGTGATATGAAAATATGTGCTTTTCTCTGGATTTACTACGGTTATCCATGTTCAAGCTACGAGGGAATCAGTGTAGAAAAAATGAGATATCGTTGCGGTCAGCTTCTTGCTATGCGTGACGATGTAAAGCCGGACAGTGTTTCGGGTATTCCTGATTCAGGTATTGCACATGCGGTAGGATATGCCAATGCTTCTGGTATTCCCTACACCCGTCCTTTTATTAAGTATACTCCCACATGGCCACGTTCCTTTATGCCACCAACTCAGTCAAAGAGAAATCTTATTGCAAAAATGAAGCTCATTCCCGTCCACGACCTTATTGACGGCAAGCGTCTTTTACTTATAGACGACTCTATTGTAAGAGGTACTCAGCTTCGTGAAACCACTGATTTTCTCTACAACAGCGGTGCAAAAGAAGTTCACATACGTGTAGGCTGTCCTCCGCTCTTATATGCCTGCAAGTACCTGAATTTTTCACGTTCTACTTCTGAAATGGAGCTTATTACAAGACGTGTTATTACACAGCTTGAGGGCAGAGAGCCTGATGAGGAATTACTTAAGGAATACTCAAATCCCGAAAGTGAAAAATACAACAACATGGTTAACGAAATCAGCCGTCAGCTTCACTTTACAACCTTAAGATATCACAGACTTGACGACATGATTGAAGCCACCGGTCTTCCGGCTGACAAGCTTTGCACTTACTGCTGGAACGGCAAAACTGGCAATAACACAAATCAAGAAACTAAATAAGCGTACAAAAAAGCCTTTTCCATACGGAAAAGGCTTTTCTCTATTCTTTAGGACATAAATTGTCTTAGTGTTCCGCCACCATTTATAAGTCCTGTTGAATACAAGAACAAAATGTCTGCATCCTCCGGTACTCTTCCCATAAGTCCTGCCAATGCGTCGGGAAACATATATCTCAGGTCAACCATTATCACTTTTTTATAGCCCTCAGCAAAAATAGGAGCAATACTGCTTCCGAAAGAATCACGGAACAAAATCAGTTGCTTATCACTTTTTGCATTTGGATTTTCTATTGTTATATATGGTTGTGCTCCCGCGGTGAACACATCATATGAGTCAACATTTGAAAACTTATCGAGTGTATAAACGGGACAAACCTCAGGGATTCCTTTATCGTTTATCACTGTCATTTTCATGCTATCGGTGTTTTCGCTTGTAAGATAATTGATTTTATCGGACGGCAGATTCAAAGCAGATTGTCCATGATATACTCCATAAAAAGGCTCAAGCGATTCTACTTTAAATTCTTCATCTGCGTAAAGCTCTATTTCTTCACTCATCTTTGAGCACAAAAACTGTGCTACGTCTACAATCTTATCCTGACTCCAATGGGAATCGGTGGTATAGTAATCATCTAATTCAAGTTCGGTAGTTATATCAATAAACTGAGCATTGACATTTTCTCGAATTATCGAATACAGCTTATTATAATCCATAGACGGATAGCCATTTTCCGCAGATGCATAAAAATGCTTATCGGGAATTATTGAAAAATACACTTGGTTATCCTTAAAGTACTTATCCACCACGCTATTCACAAGCTCTACAGTATAAAATGTCTGTTTCTCATCAAGCTTATCCTCGATTTTTATTATTGAGCCATTATGCACGTAAAGCTTATTATTATCATTCTTATTGAAAAGGCTTGTATTTACCACTGCCTTTATTGTTCTGAAACCGTCACGCATTGGAAACTGGTCAAGAAAGTATTCTTCAAACTCGTTAAAGGGATTTTCCGCCTGTGTCACTTCTTCAAAAGCTTTTAGCGGTCGCCTTTCTGCCTTTGAGGTTTTTTCATCAGGGAGAATCAAAAAAGACACGGACAAAGACAGCACAACAACTGAGAATACGGCAAACGTCAAAACATTTTTTATTACATTTTTATTTTTCACTTACCGCACCTCCTTAAAATCTGAAATACAAAAACGGATTAAACGAGCCGTCTACAAGGAATGCTGTGCACACAACAAGCACAATTCCTACTGTCAAAGGCTCAAGCACGGTATACAGCTTTTGTCCTGTTTTTGTTTCTCCGAATCTCTGATACAGCTTTTTGGGAAAAGGCAAGCTCGCCACAACGCACAGAACAAGAAGTACAGCATAGCTATCAAGCAAGTATAAGACATTTGTTGTTGAAAGAGCCTGTGCTCCGACTCCAAAAAGTCCTCCCACAAATGTTCCAATATCGGAAAGCTTTTCAACACTGAATATTACAAAGCTTATCAGCACCGTGAAAATTACATACACGTGCTGTACAACTACACCGCATTTATTGAGAATTTTTCCAAAATACAGCTTCTCAGCCATGAGCAATATTCCAAAATACAGTCCCCAAAGTACAAAATTCCATTCCGCACCGTGCCAGAAGCCTGTTATCATCCACACAACAAGGATATTTCTCAACCATTTAAGTGTGGTTGTTCTGCTTCCTCCAAGAGGAAAATAAACATAATCTCTGAACCAGCTTCCAAGTGTCATGTGCCATCTTCGCCAGAACTCTGTTATTGACTTTGATACAAAGGGATAATTAAAGTTTTCGGGGAATTTGAATCCAAATATTCTTCCAAGACCTATTGCCATATCGGAATACGCAGAAAAGTCAAGATATATCTGCAATGCAAAGGCTATTGCGTACAGCCAGTACATAAGCACACTTCTCTCATCAAGTGCCAAAAGGTCTTTACACATCTCACCCATTGCGTTTGCAAGCAACACCTTTTTGCCAAGCCCCAGTGTAAAGCGTCTTAAGCCTTTGGATACGTTTTCAAAGGTATGCTTTCTGTTATCAAGCTCCTGTGCAATATCGGTATATCTTACGATAGGGCCTGCTATGAGCTGTGGAAACAGGCACACAAAGGTTGCAAAGCTCACAAGATTTGTCTGTGCCTTTGCGTTGCCTCTGTAAACATCTATTGTGTATGACATTGTCTGGAATGTAAAAAAGCTGATACCTATGGGAAGCGGAACATTTGTCAAAGGTATTTGCGTTCCAAGCAATGCATTTATATTTCCTATAAAGAAATCAGCATACTTGAAGAATCCCAGAAGTCCCAGGTTTATCAATATTGACAAAGCAAGAAAAATTTTTGTTCTTTTTTTGCCCCTGTACTTTTCAATAAGTATACTCCATACCCAGTCGGATATGGAGGATACAAAAAGAATTATTGTGTATGTTCTTTCTCCAAAATAGTAAAAGAACAGACTTGATATCAAAAGCACAGGATTTTTAAGCTTTTTAGGTGCAATGAAGTACAGTATCAGTACTACAGGCAAAAAAGCATACAAGAATGTTACGCTCGAAAAAAGCATTATAATCCTCCGTTATTTAACTTTTAAACTGCCGCAAGAAAGTTATTTATAATTGTCTGTGCTCTCTCTTCGGACTGAAGAGCTGACATTTCTTCTGCTTTTGTTTCATCAATTTCGTCTGTAGGTAATACATCAACGCTTGTCATAACAAGAATTGCATATTCGCCCTTTGCTGCACTCTTTACGCTTCTTGCGTTTACACATACCCACTTTCTTGGATTTGCGTTGGCTTTCATATCCTCTGCAAGCTGAGCAGCTTCTGTAGCACTTTCTGCCTTTACTATTACTACTGAGTGAGGCATTGAACCTATCATAGGCATGCTTTCAACAGCAAGATATGTTGACTTATAAGGAACAAATGCGGAATATTCAAAGTTTTCTTCAAAAAGCTCGATAGTACCAACCATGGGCATTTCCTCAGGATTGATTCCCTCATAAAGCTTATCTGCAATCATATAAAGGTCATCTATAGTTGCATCATCTGCAGGTGTTTCAACATCGGGTGTTTCTACTTCAGGAGTTTCAACCTCAGGTGTTTCTACTTCAGGCATTACTGCAG
>JAGBCG010000248.1 GCA_017938055.1 Clostridia bacterium | reverse complement strand
TATCGGTATGATGGAATGTAAGAAGGCTCTTACAGAAGCTAACGGCGATAAGGAAGAAGCAATTAAGATTCTTCGTGAAAAGGGTCTTGCAGTAGCAGCAAAGAAAGCATCCAGAATTGCTGCTGAAGGTAAGGTTGCAATTAAGACAACAGCTGACAGCAAGAAGGCTGCAGTTATCGAAGTAAACTGCGAAACAGACTTTGCGGCAAAGACAGATAAGTTCACAGCATTCGTAGACAAGCTTCTTGACATCGTTCTCGAAGCAAACCCTGCTGACGTTGATGCACTTCTGGCTGCTAAGTACGATGCAGAAAACACTGTTGATGATTACCTCAAGAAGGAAGTTATCAACTCCATTGGTGAAAATATTTCTATCAGAAGATTCCAGATTGTTGAAGGTCTTCTTTCCACTTACGTACATGGCGGCGGTACAATCGGCGTTATCGTAACAGGTGAAACAACAGGCGACGAAGAAGTTGCTAAGGAAGTTCTTAAGAACCTTGCACTCCAGGCAGCAGCTATGGAGCCTAAGTATCTTGATAAGGATTCCGTTCCTGCAGAAGCTGTTGAAGCTGAAAAGGAAATCATCCTTGCTCAGATTAAGAACGACGAAAAGAACGCTAACAAGCCTGAGGCTGTTCTTGAAAAGATGGTTCTCGGTAAGATTGGTAAGTTCTATGAAAACAACTGCCTTATGGAGCAGGAATACGTTAAGGGCGACAAGGAAAGCGTTGCTAAGTACGTAGCAAACACTGCTAAAGAACTTAAGGTTACAGGTTTTGTAAGACTTGCTAAGGGCGAAGGTATCGAAAAGAAAGAAGAAGACTATGCTGCAGAAGTTGCAAAACTCGCAGGCAAGGCTTAATTCTTTGTAAAAATACTATAGGTTTTAAAGAGCTGTTTCGTTTGAGACGGCTCTTTTTTGTATGGGTTTGCAAAATATACGTTTGTGTTGACATATGTATCATATTGTGGTATAATTACGCAAATACATTTAAACAGCAAAGCTGTTTTGAAAGGACAAATTATGAAAAAGATTTTGAAATTGTTTGCCGTTTTCTGCACCGCAATGCTTGTAATGAGCACAGCGGCATTTGCCGTAAAGCTCAATGTAAATGGGCAGACAAAGGAGCTTGCCGCGTACAATATAAAGGGCAATAATTATTTTAAGCTTCGTGATATGGCACTTGTGTTGAACGGCACTAATGCACAGTTTGACGTAAGCTGGGATGAAGTCAATAAGGCAATCAATCTTCTGTCTGAAAAACCTTATTCTTCACAGGAAACGCTTGATGCAAATACTGTGCAGAATGCAGTTGCACGTTCAAATAATTCTCCCATTTATATGGACGGAGCAAAGGTGGTCGTAGCTGCCTATAATATTGAGGGTAATAATTACTTCAAACTTCGTGATATTGCGGCACTGCTTGATGTTGTTGTAACCTATGATGCTTCAAGCGGACTTATAGGCATTGATACAAGTAAAAAATATGAATTTCCCAAATCTGACGGTACTTTTGAGGTAAATCCTCAGGCTGTTTCATATTTGGGTAAGGGTGTTGCAAAACTTGAAGAAAAGTACGGTGCGAGAATACCCCAAAAGAATTATTACGGAATGGAAACCGGATGCAGCTTTGAGGCAGGACAGTCTGCTTTCTATACAATGGTGAATGGACGTTACCCTGAAACTCTTCCTGTATACTCGGTTGAGCTTCAGTTCTCAGAACTGTTTTGTGGCTGTCCCGAAAAGGTTACACTTGATATGCTTAAAAGCCTTTTCCTTGAGTGGAAAATAATCACTAATGATAACGGAACAAAGTATTTTTCAGCAAATCTTTATGGTGGAACTTTTAGTACAACCATTTTGGACGAAGAATTTACACGTGATTCTATGGGTACTTTCAGTACATCTGCTTTCAATACCCTTATGACAGAAATTGTATATGTGGGACAGGAGCATAAAAATACAGTTGATATTAAACCAAGAAGATATTACGGCGATTATTTAAGACAGCAGGCAGAAGAGAAGGGTGTTACCGAATTCTACAGCTATACATATACACTTGAAGATATAACAGGCGACGGTAAGGAAGAAATGCTTTGTCGTTATATGGGAATTGAAGAAAAGAACGACAGAGTTTATACCATAAGAAATGGTAAGGTAGAGCTGCTTTATGAACTTGATGGAAACACTGAGTGCTTTGCAGGATATGTTGCAACAGCAGGTGGTGAATATGTTGAGAGAATTCATAAGACAATGGTAAACTCCGAGTATGCTCCCGAAATAATACAGTATTTTGCACTTACCAACAATGGTGAAAAAGTTTTACTCACCACTATTGAGTTTACATACGACCTTGAAAACTATACCACATATCTTACTCGTGACGGCAAAAAGCTTGCAAATGATAGCGAGGAATATAATTCAACTATGCATATAGCTATGTTTAGCGGTGGAATAATGTATAGTAATGATTACAGGGCTATGATAAATTACTAAAACAGAAACGGCATGGAAATTAAAAATCCACGCCGTATTTTTTTGCTAGTTTGGCTGTATTGTTTCAGTATAGATGTAATAGGGACATTATATCAGTAAATTTGATAATTGCAGTAAAAAACTAATAGCAGTAAAAACAACATGAAAACTGTAAAACCATTAAGAAAACGATAAAAAATACTTGATTTTTTGATAGTTACATGATATAATGTTAATTGTTGAAAAAATGTCAATCTGTGACAAAATTTATAAGAGGTGACAAAAATGGGAAAAGTATATGGTAAGAAAACATGGCTCATACCTGACTGCTTTCTTAATTCCGTTTCAAAGAACGAAAACGTAAGCCACGAGGCTATTTGCGTTATCAATACAACGGATGAGGATGCAAAAATTAATCTTACTCTTTTCTATGAAGACAGAGATAAAATTGAGGGTGAGTTTGTAAGCGAATGTAAAGCGGGAAGAACACATCATATAAGACTTGATAAGCTTGTGTCAAAAAGTGGAGAAAAGATTGCCCGTGATGTGCCGTATGCAATTCTTGTAGAGTCAAACACTGAAATTGTTGTGCAGTATTCAAGACTTGATACAAGTGCAGTTGAGATGGCACTTATGACAACGATTGCTTATGGTGTTGAATAATATAAAAATAAATACATATATTAAAGGAGTCTAAAAAATGGCAAAGGTTTTAATTGAAACATCGGCAAGACACGTACATCTTACAGCTGAACACATTGAAATCCTTTTTGGTAAGGGACATACTCTTACACATAAGAAGGATTTGTCACAGCCCGGTCAGTTTGCATGTGAGGAAAGAGTTACTGTAGTAGGTCCTAAAAAGGAACTCTGTGGAGTAAGTATTCTTGGTCCTGCAAGACCTGCAACACAGGTTGAAATTTCACTTACAGATGCAAGAAGCATAGGCGTTAACGCTCCTATCAGAGAATCCGGTGACGTTGCAGGCTCCGGAGCTTGTAAGCTCGTTGGTCCTTGCGGTGAGGTTGAAATAAATGAGGGCGTTATTGCGGCAAAGCGTCATATCCACACAACTCCCGATGTTGCTGCAGAATGGGGAGTAGCAGATAAGCAAATCGTTTCCGTTAAGGTTGAGTCTGACGGAAGAAGCCTTGTGTTTGGTGACGTTGTAGTAAGAGTAAGCGAAAAGTTTGCTCCCGCAATGCACATTGATACAGACGAATCTAACGCTGCATGCTGCACACCCGGCATGATGGGCGAAATTATAAAGTAATTAAAGAATTTCAACAAAATTCGTAGGGGACGATTCCCACATCGTCCCGCCTGAAAACGTTTTCAATAAAATTGAAATACATGAAAAATCAGAAAGGAAGTATACACATGAATTACACATCAGAAGTAAATAATATGTGCTGTGTAGCTAAGGGCCCCAATCACGGTCCCGCACCTATTCCCGAAGAAGGAAGATGGATACAGGCTAAAGAAATCTCCGACATTTCCGGTTTTACACACGGTATTGGTTGGTGTGCACCTCAGCAGGGTGCTTGTAAGCTTTCTCTTAACGTTAAGAATGGCGTTATAGAAGAAGCTCTCGTTGAAACAATCGGCTGCTCCGGTATGACACACTCTGCAGCTATGGCTGCTGAAATTCTTCAGGGTAAGACAATCCTTGAAGCTCTCAACACTGACCTTGTTTGTGATGCAATCAACACCGCTATGAGAGAACTCTTTCTCCAGATTGTATATGGACGTTCACAGTCTGCTTTCTCCGAAGACGGTCTTACAATCGGTGCAGGTCTTGAAGACTTGGGTAAGGGTCTAGAAGCCAGGTTGGTACAATGTACGGAACAAAGGCT
>JAGBCG010000247.1 GCA_017938055.1 Clostridia bacterium | reverse complement strand
TAATAAAAACAAGCATAAAAAAAACTTACAGTTAAAATTCTATAAGTTCTTTGTTGATGGTGTATCACGTGGTATTAAAGTGAATCCAAGAAAATTCTTATTATCATAATGTAGACAATAGATGTTATGTTCTCTTCTCTTCATAATCATACGAGCTTATATAATGGTAACAATTGTTGAAATATGTTGGAAAATATGATATAATTTCATTTAAAGGAAAACAATACCTAGAAAGGATCTGTGTGATGAAGATATTTATCAGTCATTCAAGCAAAGACGTGGATGCTTATGAACATCTTTTTAAAATATTAAATGAAATGGGGCATAAAGTATTAAACTCTGTAGATATCAATATAGGGGAAACCTGGATTGATAAGCTTAAGAAAACATTACATGAAACGGATGTACTAATACCATTAATAACGGAAAACTTTATAAACTCATCTTGGGCCCAAGCGGAACTAAGTTCTGTGCTTTTTGGTGATAAAGAAATAGGTATTCTTCCAATTGTAATAGGTGATGTTTTTGTTCCTGGATATATAAACCACATTCAATATTTTAAAGTTGATACTTTGCAAGAAATTACTTTTGAGAGCTTAAATAGAATAGGATTTTTCAAAAAACAAAATAAAAATATTATAAATTTTCCAGAGAATTTTAAAGAAGAACCTTCTAATATTACAACTAAAAATGTGTCATTGTTGAAGAATGCCCTAAAGGATAATAGATTAACTCTTGTATGCGGTGCTGGTATATCGATAACTTCACATATTCCATCATGGAATGAATTACTTGTTGATATTCTTAATGATGTACTTAATAAAAAAGAAAGTTCTATAAAGATTTCAGCGAAAGAATTAATTTCAATAATGCCCCAATCTAATTTAATTTTAGGGAAATACCTTAAATTATTGTTACAAGATGATTTTGAAAAAATTGTTCAAAAATATTTGTATAAATACTATAATCATTCAAAAGATAGTGGTTTAAATTATGCTGCTTCATCTAAGATAATGAAAGCTATCGTTGACCTCGCTCGTCCTAAAAGAACTGGTCAACGATTAGAGTCAATTATCACTTTTAACTTTGATGAATTAATTGAACAAGCATTAAGTTCAAATGGAATAGAATATTGCTCGATTTGGCATGAAGGTCAAAATCATGGTTCTGAAGAATTACCAATTTATCATGTTCACGGTTTTCTTCCAAATAAAGCGGAATTAGAAAGTCCAAATCTTGTCTTTAGCGAAGAAGCATATCATTCACAGTTTATCGATCCATACAGTTGGTCTAACCTTACTCAGTTAAATACATATGCATCAAACATTTGCTTATTTATTGGATTGAGTCTTTCTGACCCCAATTTAAGGCGATTACTCGACATATCTTATCAAAGAAACAAAAAACGCAAGCATTATATTATTATGAAAAAGACTAATGAAACTTCTGTTAGTGAAATTGCTACCATGTTATTCGAACAGGATGCAGCTTCTTTGGGGTTGAATGTTATTTGGTGTTCAAATTATTCTGAAATCCCTGGCTTGTTAAAGAGTATTATTAAGTGATTGGAAAAGAGGTATATTTATGAACGAAGAATTGTTTAATTTGTTTTATGCCATAGGGATAGGGTTAACCTTTATGGCATCTGTAGGTACTATAATTGTTTCTATTATCTCATTGCAACAAACTAGCAAATCAACTAAACATATAGGATATTTAAATACTATATCAACAACAAGATATAAATGGTCTACATCTATTCGCGAGCAGGCATCTATGTATTTTACTCAAATAGCAAGGCTTTGTGCGGAACAGGAAAGTAATGTCGTTGAAATTTATAATGAATTAGTTCACTATCATTTTGCCATTAGTCTGTTACTGTTTGAAAACGATAAAAACTTACAGGATAAACTAGACAGGGTAAAAGAACTAGCTTGGGATATCGTTTATAATAACCAAATCATTGACTCTTACTACGAAAAATATGATGATCGTCCGGAAATTACAAAAGAATACATAGAAAGTCAACAAATAGTGATAGAAGCGCGGCAAAAAATTTATAAAACTAAATGTTCTATAGTAAATAATTATCAGAACGAAATTTTCGAAGATATTAGGGCGTTGGTAGAATTGGAATGGCGAAAACAACAAGACGAAGCTAACAAAATCAAATAAGAAGTAAATTAGGAAATAGATTCTGTTGTAACTCTTATATGAATTTGGTATTAATACATTGAATTTATATATGTTCTTGGTTTCTGCTGTTAATTCTACGGATTATTAACCCAAAATGAAGAAAATTTGCATGTAAAAAGAGACAAACATCATTATAACTATGTTATAAAAAGTGTTTGTCTCTTTTGGTGCGGGCGAAGGGACTTGAACCCCCACGATAAAATCACTAGATCCTAAGTCTAGCGCGTCTGCCAATTCCGCCACGCCCGCATATTAAGTTTTTACCTCTTGATTTTTACACGGTGGAGGTACACCGAGGAGGAGCATATCGCTTAATCCTCATATATGAAAACGGAAAAATCCGTAATCAACAATAAAATCACATACAGGACGGAACCTAAGTCTAGCGCGTCTGCCAATTCCGCCACATCCGCATATTAAGTTTTTTCCTCTTAATTTTTACACGGTGGAGGTACACCGAGGAGGAGCATATCGCTTAATCCTCATATATGAAAACGGAAAAATCCGCAATCAACAATAAAATCACATACAGGACGGAACCTAAGTCTAGCGCGTCTGCCAATTCCGCCACTGGTGCAAATATAGAATTAAAACGAAGCATGAAAAGTCTTTTTGCTTTTCACAGCCTTTAATTTCCCGACCGCTTCATTATACACCAAATCAAAGTGTTTTGCAATAGTTTTTTCGTAAAAAACTAAAAATATATTGACATTTTTTTGTGTTTGAGCTATAATATCTGCGAACCGCAAAATACAATATCAGGGGTGCTGTTGAAAGACGGCTGAGATGAAGCGTTGCTTCAAACCCTTTAAACCTGTTCGGATAATACCGGCGTAGGGAGATTAGCTTAAAACAAGCGTATGTACCGCACCGATATTGTGTGCGGTATCTTTTATTTTACGGAGGTTCATTCCATGAAAAACACCAAAAAACTTGCTTATTGTGCAATGCTGATTGCTTTATCAACAGCTCTTGCCATCGTTTCACTGATTATTCCGTTACAGTTGCCATTCGGAGGAAGCGTAACTCTTGCAAGCATGCTTCCAATAGTTATTGCTTCATATATGTTCGGCATAAAGTGGGGAGTTGGCTCAGCGTTTGTCTTTTCAATTATACAAATGCTTCTTGGCGGTCATACCGTCGCATCATTCTTTATGCCGGGGGACAGTCAGATGTTCTGGATTAAAGCTATTGTTGTCTGCCTTATAGACTACATAATCGCTTATACTGTGATTGGCTTTGCCGGAATTTTTGCAGAAAAAATCAAATCCCCTGCCCTTTCAGCAGCAGTCGGCGGTGCTTTTGCCACTTTCTTACGATATGTCTGCCATATCATATCCGGTGCTATTTTCTTTGGTACCTGGGCTGAAGGCTTCTTTTCTGAATGGGGTCCTTTTGCAGAAACATCTTTTGGCTCTTGGGTAATACAAAACTTCAACGGCTCGGGTCTTGCATGGTTTTATTCTGTTGTTTACAACGGCTTGTACATGATTCCCGAAATAATCATCACAACAGTTGGTGCCTTTATCGTTGTAAAAGTGCTGAAAAAGTATATTGTTATTTCACGTTAAGAGTCTTATTACTTAAAATTGATTTTTAATATTAAAACCGACGGTTACATACGCTCGTCGGTTATTTTTATTAATATTTAGTTAACATTTTTGAGTTAACGTTTTGTATGAAAACTGTCGATATATGAAAATAATTGTCACATCTTTCATTATTTTGTCCGATTTTGCGTTTTCTTTTGTTGAATATGCACAACAAAATTACTGTCAAATCTGTTCATTTGCACAATTATTATTTATTTTTGAAAAAAATATTGACAAAATGTTCTTTTTAAGTATAATTATAGTGTACCTGTCCATGTTGTGAGGGTTTTTTATTTGCTTTACATTATTGATTAAGTAAAAAGAGAGAATGGCATTGGGAAATATTAAAGAAATTCAAATATCTCAGCTTGTTTCTGCTGTAAAAAATAACGATACCGCTTCATTTGTAGAGCTTTTAGGTATATTTTCCAAAACAGTTTCTTCACTTGCACTCACATTTCATCTTCCAGATAGTGAATTTGACGACTTATGCCAGGAAGGTAGAATGGCTCTTTATCGTGCTGCAATTAGCTTTGACAGCACAAAAGGCGCGAGTTTTTCTACATACGCATCGGTTTGCATGACAAATGCAATGATTAGCTTTGTGAACAAGTACAACGCGTCGGTGAGTGGATTTATTGCTGACGGAGAGAGTGTCATCAGCAATATTGCCGAAAATGACAGTCCAGATAATACGGCATTTTCCAAACAGTTCAGAGAGCTTTTATCCACGCAGGGTTTTGCCGGTCTTTCCGAGTCAGAGCGTAAAACCGTCTTTCTTAAAGTGTGCGGATACAAAACGCAGGAAATCTCTGAAAAAACAGGCAAAAGCGCAAAATCTATTGACAATACGCTGTTTCGTGCAAGGAAAAAACTACGCAAATTTATAGACAGCGAAAAATAATATGTCCTATCGTAGTACGGCAAAAAAATGCGACTGCTCGTAACAGTCATGGGACAAATAATAATATTTTTACTCAAAGCGAGGGAAAGAACATGTACGAAAACAAAACATTAGTTTGCAAGGATTGCGGCGAAGAATTTATCTTCACGGCAGGCGAACAGGAATTCTATGCAGAAAAGGGCTTCCAGAACGAACCCCAGAGATGCAAGGCTTGCCGCGACAAGAGAAAGAATGCTGCTAAGCCCCAGAGAGAATACTTCACAACTACCTGTGCAAACTGCGGCAAGGAAGCTAAAGTTCCTTTCCAGCCCACCAGTGACAGACCCGTTTATTGCAGCGATTGCTTCGCAGCAATGAAAGAAGAACAGTAATTAAATATTTAGCTATATATTTTATTTACTTGGGTTTATTACCTGTCCAGTGGTGTTCTTTCCATAGAGGAATTGAACTCACGGCTTATAATGTACTGACAAGTGAGTTTGATTTACAGCTATAGGTTTTGACACTGTACCGCCATCTATATGATGGCGGTTTTTCTTGTATAACGAAAACAACCCGCAAGTTTTCTCTTGCGGGTTTATTACATATAACATTATGAGGGACTATGTGGCATCGTCCCTACTTTGCAGATTTTTCGAATATATTTTTTGTTACTTTTCTTGAAAGAAAAGTAACCAAAAGAACTTTATTTGACTAACGCCGTTGTTAACTGATTTTTTGCACCAACACCCATTTTTCACATCTGCTTACATCCATAAAGAAAAACTCGCTTCACGGGCACCAAAAATCCGACACTGTTCAAGATTGCCTGCGAATACTGCTGTCGGGCAGTCCCGACACTTTCTCTTTTCAGTAAAGAGAAAGTAAGAAGCGATATAGTCGTCGGCAACTCAGTAACTAAATTTTCCTTTAAAAGATGCTCACAAAGAGCATAGCTTTCAATGGAGTGTTCGAGAGTTTCGCTGTCGTAATTGATAATTGAAACCGAAGCATTTGGCACCCAAGGAAGTGTTGTAATCTTTTCAAGGGGTACATTATGCCAGATGCACGCCATAACACGAATAGGCGTTGCATGTGTGCCGATAAGAATATTCTTTCCAGGATTCATTTTTACAATGCTTTCTATTGTTGTGCTGACCCTTGTCTGTAGTTCTTTTACACTTTCACCGCCGGGGCATCTTGCATTTCCAAGGTCCTCTCGCCAGATGCGATATTCCTTGGGATATGCCTGTTCGATATCATCAAAACGAAACTGTTCCCACTCTCCTGCAAAAATCTCTCTCAGACCTTCTTGCTTGATTACCTCAAGTCCATGTCTTTGTGCAATTATTCTTGCTGTACTATATGCTCTTGGAATATCACTGGCATAAGCAATATCAATTTTATAATTCTTTAGAAATTCAGCAGAACACTCTGCCTGCTTTATACCAAGCTCTGTTATGTCCGAGGGATACTGTCCGTGAAATTCTCCCAGCAGATTTCCCATTCCCTGTGCGTGTCGTACCACTATAATTTTTGTATCCATCTTGTAATGTTCTTCTCCTTTAAATTATGCTACACATAGCAATGGTAAGCTTGACATCATCCGGCGTAAATCCGGCAAGAGCAAGAGCTTCTGCCGATGTCTGATAAGCAAGAGCTGGCGTATTGTTTTCTTTTGACAAGTGGGCAAGGACAATTTTCTTTGTTCCACTCTCAACAAGCTGCGGTACAAACTGTGCACATGCTTCGTTGGACAAATGTCCCCTGTCCGACAAAATTCTTTGCTTTAACGGATATGGGTACGGTCCATTTTTCAGCTTTTTTATATCGTGATTTGATTCTAAAATCACCTGAGAACACCCTAAAAGGTGTTTTTTTATATCATCCGTCAAATGTCCAATATCCGTAGCAAGAGCAAAACGGTTGCCATCGGAAAAGGTAAAATGATATCCAACAGAGCCTGCAGAATCATGGGGTGTGGCAAAAATATCCACATCAAATCCACCAAAAGTAAGCGTTTCTCCCGGATTTGCAATAATTACATGTCCGCAAAACAGCTCGTCGGGATGACAATAAAAAGAGTCTGCAGAACCGGAATTTATGTATATGGGAATATCTGCGTGCTTTGACAAAACATCAAGTGCTTGTACATGGTCCGAGTGCTCATGAGTCACAAGCACCGCCTTGATCCTTGAAATATCACTTCCAATGCTTGTCAAAGCCGCACATATTCTTTTGTATGAAACGCCCGCATCAATGAGAATTTCCTCGTCATTATACTGTACATAAACACAGTTTCCCGAAGAACTTGAAAACAATGGGATTGCTTTAAACATTTTTTCACCTGAAAAGTTTTAATATAAAACTGAACATTGGGTTTCAGAAAAGCCGGATATTACCGATTTTTTATTACTTATTAAGATACTCCAAAGACACCGCTCCATACTTTCTTACTCCAAGTACATACACATTGCCTTTTCCAAACACCTTTTCAAGACTTTCCTTGTAATGTGCAACCTTTGACTTGGGAACGAACGCCTGAATAGTACCTGCAAATCCACCGCCATGTACACGCCATGCAGCATTCTTGTCGTCACCAAGAACTTCCGCCGAAAGTGCAAGTGCAAGACTAAGACCCTGCTCGTCCACATTCTTTGTGGTATACACATTCTGAAGCATTGTGAAAGATGAAAGTCCTGATGCTCTCACGCCCTTTAGAAAACCGTCAAAATCGCCCTTTTCAAGAGCACCTTTTTGATTTGTCACCCTGATGTTTTCGTTGTAGAAGTGCATAGCTCTCATAAGGCACTTGTCACCCAGAGTTTGTCTTATTTCAAGAGCTTTGTCAAGGAGAGCCTCTTTTGATGAATCACGAAGAAAATCTACTCCGAGCAACTTTGCAACCTTTTTCATGTCACCGGGAACCGAAGCATAATCCTCATTGAGATTTGCATGATTTCCTCCTGTATTTACTATGCAAAGAGAAACGTCAAATTTTTCAAGATCAAAAGGAAGCTTTTCCACAACAGGCTTTGCAGGGTCTTTAAAATCTATTGCAACAAATCCTCCAACTGCACATGCCACCTGATCCATAAGTCCGCTGGGTTTACCAAAGTGGACGTTTTCAGAATACTGGGCAATCTTTGCAATTTCTACGTTGTCAATTTTGCCATCGTTGTAAAAATAATTAAGCATGTTGCCTATCATATCCTCAAAAGCGGCAGAAGAGCTAAGACCCGATCCCTTGAGAACGCTTGAGGTTGTATATGCATAAAACGCACCTGCATTATAACCGTTCTTTTTAAAGCCGTCACACATGCCGCGAATAATGGCACTTGCCTTGTATTTTTCGTTTTCTCTTACGTTTTCAACGTCACAAAGCTTCACAACATCCTCGTCAAAGCCCTCGGATTTTACGGCAATTACACCATCATTGTTCTTTGCCGCAACAGAAATAATATCAAGTGTTATAGACGCTGCAAGCACTTTACCATGGTTGTGGTCTGTATGATTTCCCGATATTTCACTTCTGCCTGCAACCGAAAACATTTCAACGTCGCCATGTTGCTTGTTTGAGTAGACATTTTCAAAACCCGTTGCACAGGCAAAGTATCTTGCTCTTACTCCATCAATATCGCAGTCGTTTCCATAGAGTTCTCTAAAGGCTTTGTCATATTTTCCGTCTTTAATTGCTGATTTTAACTGCTCAATATTCATATTATTCTCCTTATTCAGTTAAACACAAGTCACTTTTATTGAAACCAAAATAACCAAAACCGTTATTTAAGTTATTTAAAGAAGCACAAAAATGCCTTGTATGCCGCCCATACGTCAGTTTTTGAAACAACCTCGCAAGGTGCATGCATTGAAATTACAGGTACACCCACGTCAATTACATCCGCGTTGAGTTTTGAAATAAACTTGGCAACTGTTCCACCGCCGCCCTGGTCTACCTTTCCAAGCTCACCTGTCTGCCACACAACACCGTTGTCGTCAAAAAGCTTCCTGATAAATGCAACAAATTCTGCATGAGCATCGTTTGTACTGCTCTTGCCACCGCCACCGGTAAACTTAGTTACACATACACCCTTGTTGATATATGCAGTGTTTCTTGACTCGTAAACCTCACTAAAATTCGGATCAAAACAAGCATTTACATCTGCGGAAAGGCAGATAGAATTTGAAAACATTTTTCTTACATTCTGCTGAGCGTTTTCACACATTTCTTTAAGCATGTCCTCAAAAGCAAAGGATTGCATACCTGTGTTACCGTCACTTCCCGTTTCTTCCTTGTCGGCGAAAATAGTAACTGTGGTGTATGTGGGCAAATCCTTCTCGCAACTGTCTGCACAAGCCGTGAGAATGGGATATGCACATACTCTGTCGTCGTGTCCGTAAGCAGCAATAAGACTTCTGTCAAAACCAAGGTCACGGGCTTTGATTGAAGGAACAACGCACAGTTCACTTGAAAGAAAGTCCGCTTCGGTAATATCATATTTTTCTTTGAGAATACTTAAAATATTAAGCTTAATATCCTTAACCTTTTCATCCTCATAAGGACGGCTACCGCAAAGAATATTGAGCTGTTCGCCGTTAAATGCACTGCCAAGATTCTTGCTTGCCTGATCCTTACCCAGATGAGGGAGAATATCGGTAATATAAAACACAGGATCACTGTCGTCTTCACCGATGCACACATTAACCTTTTCTCCGTTTGCCTTTACTATAACACCATGGATAGCCAAAGGAATTGTAACCCACTGGAATTTCTTAATGCCACCATAGTAATGTGTCTTGAAGAAAGCAAATCCACCGTCCTCATAGAGAGGATTCTGCTTCAAATCAATTCTGGGGCTGTCAACATGTGCTGCCGCAATGCGTACACCCTCCTCAAGAGGCCTTTTACCCATTACAACTATATAAATTGCCTTTCCTCTGTTATTGAGGTAGAATTTATCACCGGTCTTGTATTCCTTTCCGTATTCAAAACTCTTAAAGCCTCTTTCTTCAAGGTATTTAACGGCAAATTCAACAGATTCTCTTTCTGTTTTACATTTGTCAAGGAACATTTTATAATCCTCACAATAATCGTAGCATTCCTTAATTTCCTCTTGTGACATTGTTTCGTATGCGTTTTTCTTTGTCATGTAAAGCTCTTCTTTTAAAAGCTCAGCCTTTGATTTTTCTGACATTTAATTAATCCTCCGTATAAAAAATGTTATTTATTATCTGCAAAATAAAGTTCTTTGTAATTATTCTTTGCTTTCATAACCTTTTTAATGTATTTTTCTGTTTCCTCATAAGGAACATTTACAAGAACACCGTTTTCTGAAATTTCACTGTCACTCAACCATTTTTCAACCTTTGTAGGACCTGCATTGTATGCTGCTACGGCCGTTTCCCAGTTTCCGAATTTTGAATAAAGAAAGCTAAGATACAATGTTCCGAATTTGATATTTATTTCCGGTGTAAATAAAAGCTGCGGATCCATGCTTGTCTCTAAATATTTGTCACACAACCACGTATAAGTTTCAGGCATTATCTGCATAAGCCCCGTAGCCCCCTTTGAGGATACCGCATCACTCTCAAAATTGCTCTCTGCCTTTATAACAGCATACACAAGCTCCTTTGGCACAGCATATAACTGTGCATATTCCTCTACATACTCAACATATTTCAAAGGGTGGTTGTGCTTAGTCATGGCATCATCAATTTCAACCCAGAAAAATGCCACCAGTGCAGAAATTATAAGTATACATATTATAGATATTGTTCGTTTCATTTAGTAAAGCCTTTCATATTTTTGATAAGATACAGCTATCAATAAATTTTTCTGTTTTGGCAGCAAAATCTTCAAAAGAAGAATTGTTCTCCAGAATATGTGTGCACTTTTGGCGGAAAAATTCGTCATCCGGTTGTGAATCAAGACGTATTCTTGCATTCTTTTCATCAATTTTATCACGATTCATTACCCGTTTGATTCTTATATCATAGTCTGCAATAATTCCAAGAGTCATGTGGCAAAGCCTGTCAATACCGCTTTCAAACAGTAACGGTGCATCTATTATAGCACACACCGCAGCTTTTTCTCTGCAGTCACTAAGCCATTCCTCCACCTTTTTTGTGATATAGAAATGTGTAATACGGTTAAGGCTCTGATGCTTGCTTTCGTCACTAAAGGCGATTTGTGCAAGCTTTCGGCGATTGAGAGTGCCGTCAGCTTCAAGAATTTCTTTCCCAAAGAACTCTGTAAGCTCATTTAGACAAGGCTGTCCCTTGCATACCACCTGACGTGCGGTTATGTCGGTATCAAGGACATATATCCCCTCTCTTTTGCCTGCTGTGTGTGAAAACACGCCCTTGCCTGCTCCACTCTGTCCGGTAAGTCCAAGTACAAGCATGTATTCACTCTCCTTTTTTGAAGTATTCGTCTGCATCAATAACACAGAAAGCCGCAGCTCTTAACATCCTGTTGTAAATTGCAAGTGAAATACCCTTTGTATCCTCGGGCAGCAAGGCAAAAATGCATTGTACGCCCTGTATTTTATCCATTTTTCTTAAGGCATCAAACATTTTTTCAGCATACGTACTGTTGTCACTTCTTGTGCCCACCGTAATAATCTTTTCGTCATAAATTTCGATGTCACCGTCATAACAGATTATGCCCGTATTTCCCTCAAGATATTTTTCAAGCAAAAGCTTTGACACATTTTCTTTTTTGCCTTTCACAAGCATCACTTTTGCATCAGGTGCATAATGCTTATATTTCATGCCCGGTGACTCAGGCTTTTGTCCTTCTTTAAGCTGAGAAAGCACAGCCTGTGAGATTTCCACCTCGCCAAGAATTTCACATAAACGCTCATATGTAAACCCACCGGGTCTTAACAGCAAGGGCACTTGTTTACACAGCGACACCACCGTAGATTCAAGTCCCACATTGCACATGCCACCGTCAATAATCACGTCCGCCTTGCCCATCATGTCACAAATAACATGCTCTGCCGTTGTTGGACTTGGCTTTCCCGAGATATTGGCACTGGGTGCGGCAACGGGAACTGACGAAAGCTCAATAAGCTTGCGGGCAACGACGTTTTGAGGAACACGCTGTGCAACGCTGTCAAGTCCAGCCGTTACGCACTCGGGAATATTACTACGTTTTGGCATAACAACAGTAAGCGGTGCAGGCATTTGTGCCATAAGAAGCTGTGCCTTTTCACACATATCCACCTTTGCATACTTATTCATATCACTTGCACTTGCAAGATGAACGATAAGAGGATTGTCCTGTGCTCTGCCCTTTGCAGTAAAAATAGACTTTACAGCCTTTTCGTCAAGAGCATTTGCACCAAGACCGTACACCGTTTCTGTGGGAAATGCCACAAGTCCGCCTTTTTTCAGTACATCTGCTGCAAAAGCAAGCTTTTTTATGTCGTCTTCTCCCGATAAATCGGGATTTACTCTTAAGATTTTTGTTTCTTCAAGTATCATTATGAATTAAACTCACTGTTCTGAAGTTTTTCTGCTGTGTCAGCTGTAATAAGTGCATCAATTACACTATCAAGGTCACCATCAAGAATCTGCTCAAGGCTATAAAGTGTAAGTCCTATTCTGTGGTCAGTAAGACGGCTCTGAGGATAGTTATAGGTTCTTATTCTTTCGCTTCTGTCACCGCTTCCAACCTGGCTCTTACGCTCAGAGGAAATGGCATTCTGCTGCTTTGTTCTCTCTGCATCAAGGAGCTTTGTACGAAGCATCTTCATTGCCTTATCTCTGTTCTTGAACTGGCTTCTCTCGTCCTGACACTCAACCACAACGCCTGTGGGCTTGTGTGTAATACGTATTGCAGAATCGGTTTTATTTACGTGCTGACCTCCCGCACCGCCGCTTCTGAAGGTATCAATTTCAAGGTCTGCAGGGTTTATTTCAATTTCGACCTCTTCTGCTTCAGGAAGCACCGCAACTGTAATTGCAGAGGTGTGTACACGTCCCTGCGTTTCTGTTTCGGGAACACGCTGAACACGGTGAACACCGCTTTCAAACTTAAAGCGTGAAAATGCTCCCGCACCCTCAACCATAAAGGATATTTCCTTTATACCGCCAAGCTCTGTTTCATTTTGATTCATTATTTCGATTTTATACCCTTTTCTGTCAGAATACATTGAATACATTCTGAAAATGCTGTGTGCAAACAGTGCCGCTTCCTCACCGCCAGTTCCCGCACGTATTTCAATGATAACATTCTTGTCATCATCCTCGTCCTTGGGAAGAAGCAAAATCTTGAGTTCTTCAGTAATAGTTTCCATGCTTTCCTTGCACTGCTTCATTTCCTCTTCCGCAAGCTCTTTCATTTCTGCATCAGTGGATGAATCACCTAAAAGCTCTAAAGCCTGCTCAAGATTTTCTTGTGTAGCCTTATACTCACGGTATTTTTCTATAATGGGAGAAAGATTTTTATGCTCTTTCATGAGATTTTTATATTTTTCATTATCCGAAATAACCTGTGGGTCCATGAGCATTTCGTTGATTTCTTCAAAGTGTTTTTCGGCTTCTTTAAGGTTTTCAAACATATTTTCAATTATTCCTTTCGGGCAACATTTTTTATACTTTTTTCAAGCTTGACTCTTGGAATTATCATTTCCCGTCCGCAAGCCATACATCTTACCTTTACGTCACTTCCTGCCATAAGCACCAGCATCTGCTTTGCCGTCTTTAAGCAAGCATGATTTTTTTTCATTAACAGCGTATCACCTACGCCAAAAGCTTTTATTTCCATACAGCACACTCTCTTTTAACGCATTTCAGAAGAATTACCCTCTGTGGCTCTTTTCATGTTTACAAGTATTACCAACATCACAAGTATTCCCACAAATGCAAGAACTCCCAACAGCGACTGACAGCTTACACAGTTTTCATACCGTATAATATCCGGGTTTTGCATCATTTGCTCATATATCTTACCACTTGTAATAAATGCTTTGTTCTGTATATAATTTCTAACCTCGTCATTAGTTGCAAGATGCCCGCACACGCATGTAAAAACCCTTGAGCTTGCCGCAAACAGTACCGTCAATGCCGACACTACCCTGCACACCATTATGCGACTTAGCACATTTCTGCGTTTTTCCTTTAAAAACACTCTTTTCATACAGCTAAGTGCATAATTTGATATTCCCCACATAAGCACTGCCTCACAAAAGGAAAAAACAACACCATACGTCACGCTCATCTTGCTTTCCAAAAGCGGAAAAGCTTCTCTGTTAAAGGTTTCCACCGAATACAGATAGTTTATTCCAAGGTGAATTTTTGACATATACATCTGATTTATCAAAACAACAGCAAGACAGCCCACGAACAGCATAATATTTGTTTTTCTGTTATCCAGACCGTTTACCACTCTTACCGAAGCAAATACACATAAAACCGTTACAAATGTAGGTATAAGATTTACCGCATCCACATAAAACTCTGCAATAAATACCGTTGCCAAGGTCAGGAGAAAATACGCAAAGGACAGTCTTCTCGTTACATAAACATCCCTGTCATTCACCAAAAATGACGTATATTTTTCCTTTAAAAAAGCGTTGTATTTCTTATCGGTAATAAGTTTTATCCACGCTTTTGCTGTAAGTGCAAGATAAATCACGCCCAAAATAAGTCCGCACACAAGGCATGCACCCAAAAGATACATTTTCATCTGTGCAAGCGGCATTTTGAAGGATGCTCCGTGAGTCAAATCAAGTTCTGCATCCTGTGCTGAAATATCAGCAATCTGTGGTGCAAACTCAAGAAGTCTGCCTGCAATGGTAAAAATAAAGGACATGGTAAATGCTTCGTTTATCGCTTTGGGTGTTCGTTGTGACTGTGAACGCATAAGAGTATACTCCGCACCTACATACAGCGAACGGAACATTGCAAGCATGAAAATGGTTTCAAGCACAGCTATTACAAACGTAAAGGGCATTATATAATCCCTGTGTCCTGTGTTACACCACATACAAAAAACAAGCTTCAAAACGGATATCCACATAAGATACTTTGCGTTTTTATGAGCACTTTCCAGATTTGCGTCAAAATAAATGAAGCTGTCAAGCCCCCACATTATAAGACAAGCACCAAAAAAATCGGGAAGCACATCCAACATATTAAAGCTTGGATTAAAAAAGAACACAAGTCCCAAAAATATGAGTATAAGTTTACTTTTCATACCTGCCTCCCTATTATAAAATCAGTTTTCTTTACTATTCGAATTTTGTATACTGCTTTCGGTATACAGATTTTTAATATAGGTTTCTTCCTTATCGGTGTCCTTTCCAAAGGTGACAAGTTCAAAAACAAGAGGTCTTTCAACGTGTTCAAGATACAAATCACGTCTGAACATTCCGTCATTCTCATGGATTTTATAGCTTACAAGATAAGTGCCAAAAAAACATTCCTTGCCCTCATATTTGTATGTTTGGCTGCTATCTGTAGCTCTTAAAAGCTCGGTCACCATAATGTCGTAAATCTGTTGTGGAGGAAACTGCTTTGTAAAATCCTTTTCAAAGCCTTTTGGGTCTTTTTTATATGACCTTGTAAAAAGCTCAGCGTAAGAGTGACTGTCACCGTTCTTTAAAATATCAAAGTATTTTTCAAAGAATCTGTGAGCTTCGTTTTTGGCTTGTGCGGGGATATCCTCCAAGGAATAGATATTTCCGTCTGTAAACACATACATGATTTGAGGATTATAACCTGACAAATCCTTATCAAAATCTGCAGGATAAGGATTTATTGAAGGGTACGTTTCATCAATCTGCTCTGTTGAAACATATTCGTAAATCTCGGACTTCTGCTCTGCCTTTTCGAGTAAAAACAAAGAGAGTGCAGATACCACAAAAACCGCAATGACAATAAAAATCAGCTTTTTAACCAGCTTTTTTTCCTTTGCCTTGACTTCTTTTATCTCTTTCTTTTTTTCCTGAGAAGCTTCTTTTATTTTACTTTTGTTCAGGTTAGCCATTTCTTAGCTCCTTTTTTGCCGCCGCCTTTTCCATAAAGCGTTTTGCATCAACTATCATTCTTTCATGCCTTGCAGAGCCTATCTGACCATGCTTGTCAAAGGCTGTGATTTTAAACACAAGTCTTTTGCCGTCAACCTCTACAAGCTCACTTTCGCAAAACACCATCATTCCAAGAGGTGTTGCCGAAATGTGCTTTACTTCAATAGACACTCCCACTGTGGTTTTTCCCGGTTCAAGATGAGATTTTACACTGCCTGCCGCCGCACTTTCCATAAGTGCAATCATGGACGGCGTTGAAAACACCTCAAGATATCCGCTTCCTACCGCTGCTGCACTGTTGCTGTGGCTGACTATAGCCTGTTCTTTACCAAGAAGTCCCTGTCTTAACATAAAATATCCTCCGTAATCAGCAAAAACCGATTATTTCTTTTTTCTTTTAAGCATGGAATACTTTTCATCGTACTCACGCATTTTTTTGTTCTCGTCGTCAATTATTTCCTGTGTTGCTATCATCATGTAGCAGGAATAAATGTACATTGCACTATATACAAGCCAGAACATTTCATACACAAGCATAGGCAAACGCAAATACACTTCAATACCAAAAAAGTATCCCGCAATTCTCACAAGGCTGAATATAACAAAAACTATCAGCAAAGAAACACATTTTTGCTCTCTTTTTATTCCCTTTTCAAATCCGGTTTGATTGGAAATATCTCCAAGACCCTTATAAAGAAAATACGAGAAAACCAAAAGTGCCACGTAATAAAGCACTTGATCTGCATACATAAGTGCCTTTATTTCGGTAAATCTGAAAATGCCGAATATGTCAAGCACCCACATTATGCCAAAAAGCACAAAATAGCACAAAAGTCCCACACTTGCCTTTTTAGCCTTTACAAAATACTCGGAATACCCCGACAGTTTACAAAGGCCCCTGAACATAAGGTACGCTCCCAATATTCCCACCGGCATTATCTTTAAGAACAGAAGCGTTGACCAGCCCATAAATATAAGTCCAAAACCCATTTTTCTACTCCATGATGTTATTCTTCAGCACTTGATGCTCCACAGCATTTTTTATACTTTTTTCCGCTGCCACAAGGACAAGGGTCATTTCTTCCAACCTTTTCACTTGCAGGCTTAATATATGGCGTTTTATTTTCCTGCTCGGGTTTTGCCGCCTTGCCGTAAACATTTTCACGCTGTGTGGGTGCTGCCGTCATTCCACCCGGAACAGGACCCTGTGGTATAGACTTTCTTGACTCTGACATTGCTCTGGGTGTAGCAGAATGTTTTACGGTGGATGCCGGCATTACCTGAAGAAGCATCTTTACAGTTTCTTCCTTGATTGCATCATTCATTTGTGCAAACATGTTATCCGCTTCAAACTGATACTCTTTGACAGGGTCTTTCTGTCCCCAGGCACGAAGACCTATACCCTCCTCAAGATCGTCCATGGCGTCTATATGATCAATCCAATGGCGGTCGATGTTGCGAAGAAGTACTATTCTTTCAATTTCTCTCAGATGACCGTCGGCAAAAAGCTCTTCTTTTTCTGCATACTTTTTTCTTGCCCTGTTTAACAGCTCGTCAATTATCTTATCTTCAGTTACTTTGTGAATTTCCTTTTCGTCATACTTAAAGTCGTTGTCGTCTGTGAGTATACCATAAAAATATCCTCTTAATCCTTCAAGATTCCATTCCTCCACTGTATCTCCCACAAGAAAGCTCTCGCATCCAAGCTCTACGTATTCCGTTATCCATTTGTCAATAAGCTCCTTAACATCATCGCCCGACAAAATAGATGCTCTCTTTTTATAAACACCCTCTCTTTGCTGATTCATAACGTTATCGTAAAGCAGCACATTCTTACGTCTTTCAAAGTTCATAGATTCAAGACGCTTTTGTGCATTTTCTATTGTACCAGACAGAATAGTTGCATCAATGGGGGTATCTTCATCAAGACCGAGTCTTTCAACCATGCCTGCAATTTTTTCGCTTCCGAAAAGACGAAGCAGGTCATCTTCAAGGGAAAGGAAGAAGCGTGAAGCACCGGGGTCTCCCTGACGTCCGGCTCTGCCTCGCAGCTGGTTGTCAATACGGCGGCTCTCGTGCCTTTCAGTGCCGAGAATATAAAGACCGCCCGCCTCTTGAACCTTCTTAGCTTCGGGTGCAATTTCTTCCTTGAATCGTGCATAAAGCTCAGAATAAGTCTTTCTGAGAGAAAGGATTTCCTCGTTGTCCGTTTCAAAGTAACTTGTTGCAACGTTTATCTGCTCAGGCTCATATCCCATCTTTTTCATTTCGTTCTTTGCAAGGTATTCAGCATTACCGCCAAGCATAATGTCAGTACCTCTGCCCGCCATGTTGGTAGAAATAGTAACAGCACCAAATTTTCCTGCCTGAGCAACTATTTCCGCTTCTTTTTCGTGGAACTTAGCATTGAGCACTGTGTGTTCGATGCCGTTCTTTTTAAGAATCGAGGACAAAAGCTCACTCTTTTCAATGGAAACCGTTCCCACAAGTACAGGCTGCCCCTTTTCGTGACATTCCTTAATCTGCTGAACAATGGCATTGTACTTTCCTCTTACGGTTCTGTATACAACGTCATTTTCGTCCTTTCTCTGCATAGGACGGTTTGTAGGTATTTCAACAACATCAAGCTTGTATATTTCCTGAAATTCTTCTTCCTCAGTAAGTGCGGTACCTGTCATTCCCGAAAGCTTGCCGTAAAGGCGGAAAAAGTTCTGGAAAGTTATAGTGGCAAGAGTCTTTGATTCGTTTTTGATTTTTACATTTTCTTTCGCTTCGATAGCCTGATGAAGACCATTGGAAAAACGGCGTCCCAGCATTATTCTTCCCGTAAAGGTATCAACGATAAGCACCTCGCCGTCCTTTACCACATAATCTACGTCCTTTTTCATACTTCCCCTTGCACGAATGGCAAGGTTGATGTGGTTGGAAAGTGTAATGTTATCGGTGTCTGAAAGGTTATCAACGCCAAAGTATTTTTCTGCCTTTTTAACACCCTCAGCCGTAAGAACAACCGTCTTCTTCTTTTCGTCAACAATGTAGTCTCCGTCAATATCGTCCTGCTGTTCCTTATTGTCAAGCTCTTTTATAACATGAGCTCTAAGACCTGCAGCAAACTTATCTGCCTTTGCATACATATCAGTGCTTGCATCGCCCTCACCTGAAATAATAAGTGGCGTTCTTGCCTCATCTATAAGAATTGAGTCAACCTCATCCACAATAGCAAAGGCATGGCCTCTCTGTACAAGATTTTCCTTGTTGATAGCCATATTGTCTCTCAGATAATCAAAGCCGTACTCATTATTTGTACCGTAGGTGATATCCGCAGCATACGCTTCTTTTCTCTGTGCCTGAGTAAGACCATGAACGATAAGTCCCACAGAAAGTCCAAGATAATTGTAAACCTTGCCCATCCACTCACTGTCACGGCGTGCAAGATAGTCATTAACCGTAACAATATGAACTCCTTTTCCTGTAAGTGCATTTAGATATGCAGGAAGAGTTGCCATAAGTGTCTTACCTTCACCTGTTTTCATTTCGGCAATTCGTCCCTGATGAATAATAAGACCGCCTATAAGCTGTACCTTAAAGTGCTTCATTTCAAGCACTCTCCATGAAGCTTCTCTCACCGTTGCAAAGGCTTCGGGAAGAATATCATCAAGAGTTTCGCCATTCTCAAGCCTTGCTTTTAGCACGTGCGTCATTCCCCGCAGTTCTTTTTCGCTCATGGCAGAGAACTTTTCGTCAAGTGCCTCGATTTTTTCTATAACAGGAAGTATTTTCTTTACTTCCCTCTCACTTTTTGTACCGAATATTTTTGAAATAATTGACATTTATTTTACCTCTTTAGATATACTTTAACCGATTCTGAAGGATTGTATCATTTCCTTGAAAGCCTGTGTGTAATCAACATACACTTTTTCATTTTCTTGAGTCTTTGCTCCCTGTGTAAGCGTGAGCACATAAACATCTGTACTGTATACAGCCAACACCGTCTGACAGTCAAACGAATCCTGTCCAAGACTTACGTTATAAGACACATGCTGTGCGGGAATGCCAGAAATATTTGTTTCTTCCACCTTGTTTACATTCATCTGGGTAAAGGTGTCCTCAAACGTAGTCTTATAAATCTGCCAGTAATCTGCAGAGCTTATAATTTCATTTTCACCGTTATCAAATTTATACGCAGTTACATTCACCTTTGTTGCATCATCCGGATTATACACCGCAACCATACCATCTGTACGTGAAATTTCCCACTCTTGGGGAACTTCAAAGGTATATCCGCCGTTATCGGAAGAAACAAGCTTTTTCCCTTGCTCTGCCTGCTTATTATTACATGACACAAGGCACAGGCTGACAGTCAATACAGCAAGTGCGGTGCAAATTGTCTTTTTCATATTGTAACACTTCTCCTTATAAACATATTATATCATGTTATTATACAATAAAATTATGTCAAAGTAAATACCTACATATAAATTAACATGATTTTTTTATTTACATTATTGACCAAGTCGCCCCGAATATGAAAGAGTTTTACAAAATAATAAATAACGTATTGCTTTTATTCTTAATAAGTGCTATAATGATATAAATTTTAGAAGTAAAAGTGTTTGTTTTTCACAACAACGGAGGAGCTATGAGCCAATATTCATTTTTTGCCCTTGCATTCAGAATGAAATACATCAACCGCTGGGGACTTATGCGTAATTTACGAAACGAAAATCTCACCGAGCATTGTGCCCAGTGTGCCATGCTCACACATGCGTTGTGTGTTATCGGCAACAAACATTTCGGCAAAAATTACGATGCCGACAGGATTGCTTTATACGGCTTATATCATGATATGAGCGAAATCTTTACAGGAGATTTACCTACACCTGTCAAATACTTTAACAGCTCAATCCGTGACAGCTACAAGCAAATAGAAAAGGATGCTCTGGAAAAGGCTCTTTCAAAGCT
>JAGBCG010000246.1 GCA_017938055.1 Clostridia bacterium | reverse complement strand
CCATGCTTCAACGTCAACGCTCTTAACCTTAAGGTCTGCAAGGTCACCTGAGCAACATTCCAGTGTTCTTACAGGAATATCAAGACTTCTGAAAAGATCTACTGTATTCTGCCACAGCTTGTCATACCACGCCATGCTGTCTTCAGGCTTACAAACTACAATCATTTCCTGCTTTTCAAACTGATGAATTCTGTAAACGCCTCTTTCCTCAATACCATGAGCACCCTTTTCCTTTCTGAAGCAGGGTGAATAGCTGGTAAGGGTATAAGGCAATTTTTCTTCGGGAATTATTGTGTCAATAAACTTACCAATCATAGAGTGTTCACTTGTACCGATAAGATAAAGGTCCTCTCCCTCAATCTTATACATCATAGCATCCATTTCGGCAAAGGACATAACACCCGTAACAACCTCACTTCTAATCATGAAAGGAGGTATACAGTAGGTAAAGCCACGATTTATCATGAAATCTCTTGCATAGGAGATAACCGCAGAATGAATTCTTGCAACATCACCCATGAGATAGTAAAAACCATTACCTGCAACCTTTCTTGCACTGTCAAGGTCAATACCATCAAAGCTTTCAAATATATCTGCGTGATAAGGAATTTCAAAATCCGGAACTACCGGCTCGCCGTATCTTTGAATTTCAACGTTTTCGCTATCATCCTTACCAATCGGAACACTTGGGTCAATGATATTTGGAATTGTCATCATGATTGTCTTGATACGTTCAGCAAGCTGTGCTTCCTCGGCTTCAAGTGCTGCCATCTTATCGGCGGACTCGGTAACAAGCTTTTTCATTGCTTCCGCTTCTTCCTTTTTGCCCTGACCCATAAGAATACCAATCTGCTTGGAATACTTATTTCTGTCAGCACGGATAGCTTCTGCTTCCTGCTTAAGTGCTCTGTCCTTAACATCAAGCTCTATAACCTCGTCAACAAGGGGAAGCTTTGCGTCCTGAAACTTATTCTTGATGTTCTGCTTTACAATTTCGGAATTTTCTCTGACAAATTTTAAATCCAACATTTTTCTTTTCCTCCAAATTTTTATATGAATATTATTTTGAAAACAACAAAAAACACCTCAAGAATCCCAACAGATTCAAGGGT
Organism: Clostridia bacterium; assembly: GCA_017938055.1. Lineage (GTDB taxonomy): Bacteria > Bacillota > Clostridia > Oscillospirales > CAG-382 > UMGS1387. The sequence goes on along the minus strand of JAGBCG010000246.1, from coordinate 3,504 downwards.
GCAAAATACACGGTACCACCTTGTGTTTAACTCACTTTCTTTAACGCAGAAAATACGCAAGACTCCTCGCCTTGCCGCTCGGGAATGGAAAAAGCATACTATTTTTACGCACTTTCAGCAACATATGCGATTCTCTGAAAAAAATTGTACACTCGGTTTTCCGTCATTGCGGATGTTAATAGAATTATATAACTTAATTGTATTTTTGTCAAGTCCTTTTTTGATTTTCATCAAAAGCATCTATGGACTTAAAAATTACAATAATCTTAAATATATTTTAAAAACGTCGGGGCTGTCATAAAGACAACCCCATATTCTTTGTTATTTTGAAAAAGCAGAAACGAGTACAATCGGCAAGCACCAGAAAATCTGCAGAATTATCATCAGCAGCACGCCTATTACTTCGCTTTCAAAAAGCAAAAGTCCTGCCGCTGCAATAACAAATCCAAGTATTGCGGAAATCACAGTAAATCCCGAATTTGTTCTATATATATTTCTCAGTTTATCTGCTTTTATAAAGCTTTTAAGGAAAGTATGTACTCCAGCAAGAGAAATGATAGTACTGTCCGTCTTTTCCTCTACCTGATTTACAAGCGTTGGCTCTTTGCCTTTATTTATCACTGCAAAGGGATAGTTTGTTCCCTTAAGGAAATTGGCAACAAACTCAGTTGAAATGCTCGGGTCAAGTGTTCTCACCGCCACACATACACCGGCGTCATAGAATGAGCGAAGCATCTTTTCAAATTCGTTATTAATAGAATACTTTACATAGAATTTTGCCGCAAGCACTCCGTCTATTGCCATATAAATTATGCTTCCCATTGAATCCACAAAGGTTTCATCAATATTATCTGCTACAGGTACCAGCCCATTAAAATACATAAAATCCGACTGTCCTACAAGGATTGTTTTGCCGTCAACACTTGCACAGATACCATTATTATAATAGCCTTTTATTTCAGCCTCACCAACAGTTTTATCTGCATCGTGAACGGAGTTTGTGAAAACATAAGAAAGCGGTCCCTTTGAAATATCAAATATTTTTGCCATATACACAACAACCTTATCAATGCGGTTGTTCTCATATGTCTTTATACTCGAAACCTTAACGGCTCTTGCAGGAAACACCTCTGTGTCATCAAACACTATTACATTCGTATCATCATAAGCATCACAAACCGCTTCACCCAAAAAGGCTGTCTGCGTATCGGCTATTCTTGAGGAAATCTTGAAAAATGGCAGAGAGGTCATCAAAAGTACATTTGCCGGCAAGCACATAAGAGATGCTATAGTAAATGACTTTACAGCTACATATATATCCTTTGAAATTATACCGCAAGCAACCGCAAGAGCAAACGAAGCAAGCAATGAAATACAAATCCTTTTAAAGCTATGCTTTTGTGCAAGAGGTACTCGCTGCGTTTTTTTGAAGAATCCTTCTACAAATTCACCCTTTGTAACAGATACTACCGTTGAATCTTCATCAAGATAATTTTCAAAGACTGCCGCCTCATCAGATGTTCTTTCAAGATTCTTACAGGAATACTTTGGTTTTTTGGACGCTGCAATACAGAAAGCACTCAAAGCAGTCTGTGCCTTGAAAAAACTGTTTACAGACAACAGAAGCAGTGCCAAACATCCAACCGAGCAGTAAGAACGCAGAGAAGAATCATTTCCCACCACAAGTGATGACACAACAGCATGTAAAGTACAAACAACAAAAATTACCGCCGCAAAAGCTTCACTTGATGTCTTTGAAGGTCTTAATGCCTTAAAAGCACGCTTCATTCCGTCAAGATTGAATATTACACATACGAACATTATCTGGAGCATTGACATAGCATATGTAACTCCGAACTTTCCCGCCTCAAGAAAAGCAGGATTTGGAAGTGCTGTCACTGCTGCAATTTCAAAATAGAAACATGCTACACATGCAATAAATGTAAACAAAATTTTAGACATACTTCCTATTGCTTTTTTTCTAAGGCTCATGAGGATTGAGCTGTCCTGTTCTTTGGACGTGTACTCAAATTCCACTTCGTCATCATCGTACATTTCCTCATACTTTTTCAAGTAGTCGACATCCTCATCACCCTCAGCACCCAGTGCTTTGAAGAGTTCCTTTTCGGTATCTTCATCTGTATGTTCTTGGGGCTCAGCTTCTTCTTGTGTAAGGTCTAAAGATTTGTCCATATCATTCACGTCAAGTGTACTTTCATCAACAGAAGGCTCAGAATTTATATGTACTTGTTCACTCTTGACATTTTCAAGTTCCGAAGCTTGTCCATCTGCAACAGTATTTGGCTGTTCAACAGGCTGATTCGTATTCATGCTGCTTTGCACTGCTGCACCATGAAGCGTCGCGGAATCATCCGAAGAAAGCAACAACATATCGTCATTTGACACATATCCATGCTTTTTCTTCTTTTTCTTGTCCTTATCCTTTTTGTTCTTCTGCTCTTCATCATATGCAAAAGTATCAGCATCATCCTGACTGAATTCTTCAAAGGTCTGTGCTTCATTTTCGCTTGTTTTATCGGCAAATTCAGTATTTGCCAAATTGCAAAGCTCACGCACCTTATCTTCAATATCTCCCGCATGATTTGCATTATAGTATTCCTTTGCACTGCTCTCAATATCCGAAACTGTCAGCTCTTCATGGCTAATTTCGGTGTTTTGAATATTATCCTTGGCAAATGTAAATATAGCCGTATCTCCGTTACTGTCCTTACTGTCCTTATTTTCCTCTTTTACCGAAGAATCAATGTTGATTTGTTCCTTTTCCACCACCATTGCCTCAGTAAATATCTCATCATTGTCAAACAAGCTGCCCTGATTTTCCAGCACTTCGGAGATTTTTTCTTCATTGTCCTGCACAAGCTCGTCTTTATTCTCCAGACGTTCTTTATTATCCTGCATTAAAATCTACCTCCCATTATTTATATCCTCTCTGCTTAATGGCTTCATACAAAAGCACCGCAGATGCTGTTGACACATTCAGTGAATTGACCTGTCCCCTCATTGGCAGTGATGCAACAAAGTCACAATTTTTACGAACAAGCTCTGATACACCGTGTTCCTCGCTTCCAAGAACTATTGCACATGGAACATTAAAATCTATTTTTGTATAATCCTGTCCGTCTGCCTCTGCTGCAATAATCCAGAGTCCATACTCCTTAAGTTTCTTTATTGTATCCGTAATATTTGTACATTTTACTGCTGCAAGATGCTCTACAGCTCCCGCACTTGCCTTTGCTACCGCAGGAGTAATACAAGCACTTCTTCTTTTGGGAATGATAATACCATGAGCACCTGCTCCCTCGGCACATCTTATAATAGCACCAAGATTATGTGGGTCAGAAACGTTATCCGCTATCACAATCAAAGGCTTCTCAGCTCTTTCTTCGGCAATTTTCAAAACATCTTCTATTTCTACATATTCTTTTTCCGAAGCTATTGCAACAATCCCCTGATGCTGTTCAAAGCCACACAGTCTATCAAGCT
>JAGBCG010000022.1 GCA_017938055.1 Clostridia bacterium | reverse complement strand
TCTTATTTTTTGTCCAAGAATTACACCGTTTTCTTTTGCATCAATAAAGCCCTGTTCTCTTTGTCTGTTATGGAAATCAGCAATATTTTCCATTGCATTTAAAAGTGCGTCAACAAATTTTTCATCCGCTTCTTCAAGTGCTTCGTTTATAATATCTCTTGGTACCTCATAATAATCAGGAAGATTTCCATCAAATTTAAGTGTATATTCTTTTACCGCTTTATCACCATTGAATCTTACATTTTCAATTATTTCAGATACAGTTTCTTCCACGCTTTTACTTGTTTCACTGCTTCTTTTCTTTAAATCACAAAGAAACTGTATTTCATTTATACCATTTGCCATTATTTTTTTAATCATTTTCAATGCACTCCTTCACAAGCTTTATAAGATTTTCTATTTCTTCATGACGAAGCTTTATGCTTACTGTGTTTACAATCATTCTTGCTGAAATAGAACTTATATATTCAATAACTTCAAGTCCGTTTTCCTTAAGTGTTGTTCCTGTTTCTACTATATCAACGATTCCATCTGATAATTCTAGAAGCGGAGCAAGCTCAACAGAACCTTCGATTTTTACAATCTCAACATCCATTCCTTTTGATTCAAAAAATGTTCTTGCAACATTTGGATATTTTGTTGCTATTGTTTTTACACCATGTCCGCTGTAAAAATCATATCCCTTTTTTGTAGCTAGAGCAAATCTGCATTTTCCGAATCCAAGATCAAGAAATTCAAAGAATTTCCCGTTCATTTCCATTATTGTATCCTTACCTACGACACCCATATCACATACTCCGTGTTCAACGTATGTAATAACATCATTGGCTTTTGCAAGAACAACTTCAAGGTTTGCGTCCGGTATAGGAAGTATAAGTTTTCTGCCTTTTTCTCTGACAGCTGTACAGTCATATCCAAGTTTTTCGAAAAGTGCAACTGTATCTTTTTCAAGTCTTCCTTTTGTAAGAGCAATTCTGAGTGGCTTATTCATTAAAGCACCTCCGTTCTGTTGTTTTCATCAACAATAACTATTTTTGAAATTTTCTTTTCTTTTGCATATTCTCTTACAAGATCTAAATTATCAAATAATGCATTTTCAACTATTTCACCATTATCTCTAAGTTTTTGAGCAACCATAAATGTTTCGACCTCGTAACCTTCTTTTGCAAAAACAATAGTATCTGATACAGGTAAATTATCCTCTTGTGATTTTTTTGCTGCAACTTTTGCAACAGAATCAATATTTATAGCAAAACCGATAGCAGGAATATCATAACCAAATTCAGATATAAGTTTATTATACCTTCCACCTGAAAGAACTTCATCACCATGTCCCTGAAGATAACCTTTTATTATAATTCCTGTATAATAATCCGTTTTATTAACAAGACCAAAATCAACAGTGATTTTACCGTCATTACCACAAATTTTTGAAATATCAGTATATAATTCTTTTAATTCATCAAGAATTACACCTATATTTTCATCAGGCATAACCTTTTTAGCTTTTTCAAATACTTCCTCCCCACCAAATAATGCAGGAAGCTTTTTAAGAGCTGTTGTAACACTATTATTTCCGATTGAATCAAGTAAATCATTAAGTGCAGGGAAATTTTTTGTTTCAATAAGCTGTCTTATCTGTTCTTTTACATCATCAGATACATTGAGCTGTCTTACAAGTTCCTTGAAAATACCAATATGGCCGATTTCAAGTGAAAAATTTTCTTCACAAGCTTTAAGTGATGAAACGGCGGTTGAAATTACTTCTAAATCAGCCATTTTAAGCTGTGAACCAATAAGCTCTATGCCCATTTGCACAATCTCATCGCTTCGACCTTTAAGAGCAGGCTCTGTTCTGTAAACAGTCTGATTATAGAAAATTCTCAGCGGTAATGTAGCGTCTTTAAGTCGTGTAGCTACAGCTCTTGCAATCGGCATTGTTGAATCCGGACGCAATACAAGGAGTCGTCCTTTGCTGTCAGTAAGCTTATATAAATTTTCTTGTGGAAAATATCTTGAATTAATATTAAATACGTCATAGAATTCAAGTCCCGGAGTTATAAACTCACAGTATCCTCTGCTTTTGAACAAATTATTCAATGCACTTTCTATTTTTCGTCTTATTATACATTCCTCAAATAAAAGGTCTTTTGTTCCCTCCGGGGTAATCAGATAATAATTTTTCATATAATCCTCCATTACGCTTTAGCGTGCTAACATACTAACATATTACCATATTAATATAATAAAGTCAAGTTAAAAGAAAGACATTTGTGTAGAATCAGGCAAATTGCCTAAAGCACCCATACTTTTCAGCACTTCTATTATTGTTTTTGATGCACCGCTTTTAGTCTGAAATTCTTCTATCGAAATAAATCCGCCATTTTGTGCAGCTTCATATATTCCCTTTGCAGCATTTTCGCCAACTCCCGGAATTGCACCGAACGGAATTCTTATTTTGCCATCTTCAATCAGATATTCCGTTGCATGAGATTTATATAAATCAATCGGTAGAAAATCATATCCTCTACTCATCATTTCATTTGTAATAAGAAGTATATCATAAAGGTCGCTTTCTTTTTTCGTTCTGTCATTTCCAAGTGCTTTTAATTCTTCTATTCTGGCTCTTACAGCAGATTTTCCTTTAATTGCAAGCTCAGGGTCAAAATCCTCACCTCTGATAGTCAAATATGTTGCATAAAATTCAAGCGGTTTATAAAGTTTGAACCAACCGAGCTTTATTGCTGCAATTACGTATACAGCAGCATGTGCTTTAGGGAACATATATTTGATTTTCAAACAGCTTTCTATGTACCAATCAGGTACGTTATGGTCTTTAAGCATCTGAATTCTTTCAGGTGTAAATGTTTTGGGAGCTTTACCCTTACGAGTATCTTCCATTATCTGAAACGCCTGTTTTGAGTCTACACCTTTATAAATCAGATATGTCATTATACTGTCTCTTGTACCTATAACATCTGAAATTGTACAAATACCGTTATCTATGAGATCTTTAGCATTCCCAAGCCACACGTCAGTACCATGAGATAGACCTGATATTTGCAAAAAGTCACTGAATTTTGTAGGTTTTGCATCCAAAAGCATCTGGATGGTGAATCCCGTACCCATTTCAGGAATACCAAGGC
>JAGBCG010000245.1 GCA_017938055.1 Clostridia bacterium | reverse complement strand
TAACAAGACTTGCAGCACATAAGGGACTTGACCTTGTGGAAAGAATCATGGAGAGCGTTGTGTCGGAAAACGATGTTCAGCTTGTAATTCTTGGTAAAGGTGAGCAAAGATTTGAAGACTATTTTAATTACCTTGGAGCAAAGTATCCTGATAAAGTAAAGGCTCTTATTGTGTATGACAGAGATTTGTCCAAACGTATTTATGCTGCGGCAGATGTCTTTGTAATGCCTTCAAAAAGTGAGCCATGCGGACTTGCACAAATGATAGCATCACGCTATGGTGCAGTTCCTGTTACAAGAGAAACAGGAGGTCTTTATGACTCTATAAAGGGATATTACGAAGAAAATGGTGAGATACACGGCAATGGCTTTACCTTTGCAAATTATTCCGAAATTGAACTTCGTGACAGAATACTTGCTGCACTGGAGCTGTATAAAAACGCGGATAAGTGGACTGCTTTGGTAAAAAAGATAATGAACGTGGATTTCAGCTGGAATATTTCAGCTAAAAAGTATATTGAATTGTATGACCATATGTGTTAGAATTATATTATAGTAATTTTATTCTTCGGGGTGATATTTTTTCACCCCAGCTTTATTTTTTCATAAACTTATTTAAGGAGATAAACATGGAAACAAACGCACTCATAAAACAGAATATTCTAATAAAGCTTTCACGCTTTTTTGGAGTTTCACCCGAAGAAGCAACACGTGAACAGATGTATAAGGCGTGTGCCATGACGGTAAGAGATATTCTTTCGGAAAAGAGAAACGATTATAAGAAGCTTGTAAACAAAAAGGGCGGCAAAAGAGTATACTATATGAGTATGGAATTTTTGCTGGGTCGTTCATTAAAGACTAATATATGTAACCTTGGACTTGAAAAACAGTATTTTGAGGTTTTGAACGAAATGGGCTTTTCTCTTAACGACCTTTATGAACAGGAGCCAGATGCAGGACTTGGTAATGGAGGACTTGGAAGACTTGCGGCTTGCTTTTTGGACTCTCTTTCATCACTTAACTATCCTGCAACGGGATTTTCCATTCTTTATGAATATGGTCTTTTCAAGCAAAAGCTGGTTGATGGCTTGCAGGTAGAGCTTCCGGATGTGTGGCTTCCGGGAGGCGAGGTGTGGCTTGTGCCAAGAACCGACAGAACCTTTAAAGTGCGTTTTGGCGGAAAAGTACGTGAGCAGTGGAAGGACTCAAGATGTGAAATCATCTATGAGGACGCTGAGGAAATAGAAGCATGTGCAAATGACTTAATGATATCGGGTGCGGATTCCGAAGCAGTAAGCCTTTTAAGATTGTGGAAAGCAAGAGATATAGGCGGATTTGATATGAGCCTGTTTACACAGGGACAGTATATCAAGGCGGTAGAAAAGAGTACAAGTGCTGAGGCAATTTGTAAAGTGCTTTATCCGTCGGATAATCATGTTGAGGGAAAGATGTTAAGACTTACCCAACAGTATTTTCTCGTATCCGCTTCCTGTCAGAGTATAATCCGTGACCATATGGCAGTTTATGGTACTCTTGATAATCTGGCAGAAAAGGTGGCTGTTCATATAAATGACACACATCCCGCACTTTGTATTCCTGAGCTTATGAGAATATTCCTTGATGATTATTGCTTCTCGTGGGAAAAGGCGTGGGAGCTTGTAACAAAGATTACTACCTACACCAACCATACCGTAATGCCTGAAGCTCTTGAAACCTGGAACGAGGATTTGTTCAGACTCCAGCTTCCCAGAATTTATAATATACTGTGTGAAATCAATAGACGCTTTTGTGATGAGGCGTGGAATAAGTTCCCTGGTAACTGGGATAAAATCAGTTCAATGGCTATTATTGCATATAATCAGATAAGAATGGCAAATCTTTCTGTTATCGCATCCCATACCGTTAACGGCGTTTCCGCACTTCACTCGGACATTCTTAAAACAAGCTGCTTTAAGGATTTGTATAGAATGTATCCAGAGAAGTTTATAAATGTTACAAACGGCATTGCTCACAGAAGATGGCTTTGCTATTCAAATCCGTCACTCAGTGCACTGCTTGACGAGTGTATAGGTGATGGTTATAAGAAGAATCCTTCAGAGCTACGCAAATTTGAAAAGTTTGCGGATGATAAGAATGTTCTTGAAAGCTTAGAGAGAATAAAGCACGCAAATAAGGTTGCCTTCAGTGATCTTGTGTTCAAAAAGACAGGCGTAAAGATTAATCCCGACTCTGTGTTTGACGTTCAGGCAAAGAGATTGCATGAGTATAAGCGTCAGCTTTTAAATGCCATGAGAATTGTTGACGTTTATTGTGCACTTAAAGATAACCCTGACCTTGACATCAAGCCTCAGACCTTTATGTTCGGTGCAAAAGCGGCACCTGGTTATGATATGGCAAAGCAGATTATAAAGCTCATTTGTGCCATAAGTGCAGATATCAATAAGAATCCCAAGATTGCAGAAAAGCTTCAGGTTGTGTTCCTTGAAAACTACTGTGTAAGCCTTGCTGAAAGCCTTATGCCTGCTGCTGATATAAGTGAGCAGATAAGCCTTGCGGGTAAGGAAGCAAGCGGAACAGGTAACATGAAATTTATGATAAACGGAGCTATTACTGTAGGTACTCTTGATGGTGCAAATGTCGAAATGCTACAAGAGTGTGGTAAGGAGAATATGTTTATTTTCGGGCTTACAACCAAGGAGGTTGAGGATCTTTGGAATCGAGGCTATAACGCCGCATCCTTCTATCATCATAATGACCGTTTAAAAAGAGTGGTTGATTGCTTCAACCATGGATTTAATGGTGAGAGCTTTTCAAATATATATGATTACCTGATTGTAGGAAGAGGAGGTATATCCGATCCTTATATGTGCCTTGCAGATTTTGATTCTTATATGCATTGTAAGGATGAGGTGGCAAGAACGTATCTTGACAGAAATAAGTGGAACAGAATGTCACTTATGAATATTGCCTCAGCCGGTAAATTTGCTTCTGACAGAAGTATTGAGGACTATGCAAAGAATATCTGGCATATAACTAAAATCAAATCGGAGAAAAAGTAATAAATGCTTGTAAATCTTTCTGAGGAAAAACCACATCTTTTGAAAATAGAAAAACGCCTTTGCAGAAAAGATGTTTCAAATATGGGAGCCTTCTCCTGCAAGGATAAAATACAGCTGTGTATTACTGCATCAAGACGTCTTGCGGTAACTGAGCTTTGTATACAAATAACAGCCGATAATACGGGAATAGAAAGCATTGAAAAATGTGAATTTAAAGAAACCCAAAACGGATATGACGTTTATACGGCTGTTATTGATTTGGAAAAAATTTGCCCTGAGGAAAATAATCTTTTGTTCTGGCGTGTTTGTGTCAGAACTTTTGACAGAACACTGTATACTCATAGCAAAAATAACGTTGATTTTTGGCTGTCCGATAAAGCAGATGCAAAAAAATTCAGGCTTCTGGTGTACGATAAAGACTTTGTTACACCGGATTGGGCTAAAAAAAGCGTGATGTATCAGATTTTTGTAGATCGCTTCAATAAAGGGACTACGCAAATAGCATTAAGAAATGATGCTGTGCTTATTGAGGACTGGGAAAATGGTATTCCCGAATATCCGCCATATAGCGGAGCACCCATGAAAAACAACAGCTTTTTCGGTGGAAATTTGTATGGTGTCATTGAAAAGCTTGACTATTTGCAGAGCCTTGGAGTAAATGTACTGTATTTCTGTCCCATATTTAAGGCGTTTTCTAACCATAAATACGACACGGGTGACTATGAAACTGTAGACGAAATGTTTGGAGGCGATGATGCTTTCGATAAGCTCGTGGAAGAATGTACAAAAAGAAATATACGAATTATCCTTGATGGCGTGTTTAACCATACGGGTGATGACAGTAAATACTTTAACAGGTATGGTAAGTATAAAAACACGGGTGCATATCAGTCTTTACAATCCCGGTATTCCGGCTGGTATAACTTTACGGAATTTCCAGATAAATACGAGTCGTGGTGGGGAATTGAAATTCTGCCAAGAATCAATGGTGATAATGAGGATGTGAGGGATTATTTTCTGTCACAACAGGGTATAGTACGTAAATGGCTGAAAAGGGGCATATCGG
>JAGBCG010000244.1 GCA_017938055.1 Clostridia bacterium | reverse complement strand
TTATTGCACTGCATGAGGGTGAATATGAAGGCATGAGTGAAATGATGTTTTCGCAAAATTTCTCCTGTGCCGAACACGGAATAAGCCTTGGTGAGCTTGAGCCGAGAATGTTTTCTTTCAACAGTCCTTTTGGTGCTTGTCCCGATTGTGATGGTCTTGGAGAAAGCTTTGTTCTGTCACCTGATAAATTGTTTCCCGATATGACAAAATCCTTGGCTCAGGGAGCATGTGTATGTAACGGATATAAAAGCCTGAAGGACGGCTCATGGAGCGGTGAAGGAATAAATGCGGCTCTGGATGAATTCGGCTATGACCTTTATACACCGCTTGACCGCATGAGTAAGAAAGCAAGACAGGTGCTTTTCTACGGCAAGGGTGATGAAAAGATAAGATACGGCTACAGGGGATATAATCTTACGTTTATCGGCATTGTACGTGAGATTGAAAGAAGATATAATCAGGAATATACGACGTCCGAAATGAGAGCCTATTACGAGCAGTTTATGGATAACGTACCATGTGCAACTTGCCATGGTGACAGACTGAAAAAGGAAAGCCTGTCGGTGACGATTGGTGGACTCAATATAACACAACTGTGTAACTTGTCGGTATCAAAAGCAATAGAGTTTTTTGAAAATCTGACATTGGACGAAAAGGAAAAGGTAATAGCAAAGGAAATTCTTAAAGAAATACTTGCAAGACTTAAGTTCTTGCAAAATGTTGGTCTTGATTACCTCTCGCTTTCGAGAAAATCAGGTACACTTTCGGGTGGTGAAAGCCAGAGAATACGTCTTGCAACACAAATAGGCTCATATCTTGTGGGAGTGCTCTATATTCTTGATGAGCCGAGCATAGGACTTCATCAAAAGGATAATTCAAAGCTTATTGCGACTCTGAAAAAGCTGCGTGATATTGGAAACACAGTAATCGTGGTTGAACATGATGAGGAAACGATGCTGGAATCGGATTATATTGTGGATATAGGTCCCGGAGCGGGTGTTCACGGCGGCATGATTGTTGCACAGGGAACTCCAAAGCAAATCATGAGCAATAAGAATTCAGTGACAGGTGATTATCTGTCAGGAAGAAGAAAAATACGGATTCCCGAAAAGAGAAGACAAGGTAATGGAAAATTCCTTAAAGTAATAGGTGCAAGAGAGCATAATCTTAAAAATATTCATGTGGAATTTCCTCTTGGAACACTTACCTGTGTCACAGGTGTTTCAGGCTCGGGCAAAAGCTCACTTGTTAACTCAATATTGTTAAACAGCCTTTCAAAAACTCTAAATCGTGCATCCACCACACCGGGACTGCATGATAGAATTGAGGGCATAGAGCATCTTGATAAGGTTATAGCAATAGATCAGTCGCCGATAGGAAGAACTCCACGCTCAAATCCTGCAACGTACACCGGACTTTTTACAGAGGTGCGTGCACTTTTTGCAGCAACACAGTCAGCAAAGGTGAGAGGGTACAAGCAGGACAGATTTTCTTTTAACCTCAAAGGCGGCAGATGTGAAGCATGTCAGGGCGATGGTACGTTGCTTGTTGAAATACACTTTTTGCCCGACGTGTATGTAACGTGTGACGTGTGTAAAGGAAAAAGATATAATAGGGAAACATTAGAGGTAAAGTATAAAGGAAAGAGCATAGCTGATGTGCTTGAAATGACATGCGATGAGGGACGTGAGTTTTTTGAAAACATCCCATCAATTCACCGCAAGCTCAAGACCTTGTGCGATGTGGGCCTTGGATATATAAAGATAGGTCAGTCCTCTACAACACTTTCAGGAGGAGAAGCACAAAGAGTAAAGCTTGCGACTGAGCTTTCACGTAAAAGCACAGGCAACACGCTTTATATTCTTGATGAGCCGACAACGGGACTTCATACAGCGGACGTAGAAAAGCTTATAGAGGTGCTTCAAAGACTTGTCGATTCGGGCAACAGCGTTATTGTGATTGAGCATAATCTTGATATGATAAAGACAGCTGATTATATCATAGATTTGGGTCCTGAGGGCGGAGATGCAGGTGGTCAGATTTTGTGTACAGGTACACCTGAACAAGTGGCGATGTGCGATAAATCGTATACAGGTATATATCTCAAAAAGATGCTGGAATAATTTCGGCAAAAGAGCAATATACATTTAGAAAGGATAATTAAAATTGATAATATTGAGTGCTTCGGCGGTAAGCCTTTCTTTTGGTGCAGACGTTGTACTTGACAGGGTGTCTTTAGGGGTAAACGAAGGCGATAAAATAGGCGTAGTTGGCGTGAATGGTGCAGGAAAGAGCCTTTTTATGAAGATACTTGCAGGACAGATTGCTCCAACTGAGGGCGATGTTTTTCTTGCAAAGGACAAGACACTTGGATATCTTGAACAAAACACAGGCTTTGACTCGGATAAGGAGATATTCGATGAAATGTGCCTTGCTTTTCCGGAACTTGTTAAATGGGAATCAAGACTTAATGAGCTTGAAAAGCTGATGCTTGACAATATGGATGAAGAATCTCATATGATGTACGCCAAAGAATACACAACTCTTGAGGATAACTTCAAAAGGAACGGCGGATATGAATATAAAAGCAGAATATCAAGTATGCTTATAGGTCTTGGCTTTGAAAAAGAAACACATTCAATGCTTATCAAAACCTTATCCGGAGGGCAGAAAACAAGGCTAGCTATAGCACGGCTTTTGCTGTCTGAGCCTGATATCCTTATGCTCGATGAACCTACAAACCACCTTGATATAGAAACGGTAGAATGGCTTGAAGAATATCTGAAGGGGTATAAAAAAAGTATCATTGTAATAAGCCATGACAGATATTTTCTTGATAAGATAACAAAGAAAACCTTCGAGGTGGAGAATCATAAGGGAAAGCTATACCCTTGTGCATATACCGAATATGTAAGGCGTAAGGAAGAGGACAGAAAAAACGACGAAAAACATTATAATCTTCAACAAAAGGAAATTGCAAGACTTGAAGCATTTATAGAGAATCAGCATAGGTGGAACAGAGAACGCAATATTATTGCAGCCGAAAGCCGTATGAAAGCCATTGACCGAATGGAAAAGCTTGAAAAGCCTAAAGATCTACCGTCAAATATAAAATTCCGCTTTGAAATGGGTGAGAACGGCAAGTGCCCGGATAAGATGCTTGAGGTTACGGGACTTAGTAAAGGATATCCGGGAAAGCAGCTTTTTGAGAATGTATCATTCTTGCTGCATGGCAGAGATAAAATGTTTATACTTGGGCAAAATGGGGTGGGTAAATCCACTATGTTAAAAATTCTCTGTGGTAAGCTTGGACAGGATTTTGGCACTTTTGAATATGCAAGAGGCTTGTCAATAGGCTATTATGACCAGGAGCATCAGGGACTTGATAATAAAAATACGGTTATAGATGAGCTTTGGAATTGCTTTCCAAATAAAACACAAACGGAAATAAGAAGCGTGCTAGCGGGATTTTTGTTTACAAGCGAAGATGTGTTTAAGAGTATTGAAGTTTTGTCGGGAGGAGAAAAGGCAAGACTTACATTTGCAAAGCTTATGCTTGAAAAAAGTGACTTACTTATTTTGGACGAGCCTACAAACCACCTTGACGCACCTTCAAGAGAAGTGCTTGAACAGGCACTGGTGCAGTATGATGGAACATTGTTGTGCGTGTCCCATGACAGATATTTTGTCAAAAAGCTGGCAAACAGAATATTTGAAATGCGAACAGACGGAACATTAGATTTTAAGGGAGATTACGAAACATTTTGTGAGTGTAAAAATAAAAAATCAACGGGACTTGTGAGTACTGTTTCTCAGGAAAAAAATGTGACGAACAATCAGTCGGAGTATGAAAAAAACAAGGAACTGAGAAACAAAAAGA